>NZ_JBFSTC010000001.1:0-180307 GCF_041466605.1 Vibrio sp. 10N.247.310.17
CCACTGCGGAGTGGTAGTTCAGTTGGTTAGAATACCGGCCTGTCACGCCGGGGGTCGCGGGTTCGAGTCCCGTCCACTCCGCCACTTATTAGACAAAGCCCTAACAGAAATGTTAGGGCTTTTTCGTATCTAGTGTTTTGGTCTGCGACCAACGAGTCCCGGTGCCTGCAACCCCAGCCGTTCCGCCATTTATTAGAAAGCCTAGTCTTATGACTAGGCTTTCGTCGTTTCAGGGCTGTGAGTTTTTGTCTTCGACTACGATAATATCGCTACAGATTGAGAAGATTCGCTAGGAATAGTGAAGCTTTTTCACTTAAATATCTAAAGTCAGTAGATAACTCTCAAGCTATCCCAAAAATATCACTCTCGACATACACCAATTCCCTAATGACGACTAGTATAAAAACAGTGATCGTTTATTTGGAATTGTTATGAGGTTATTTTGTACATTGGCTCTTATCTTTTGTTCGTTTGTTGTATCAGCAACCTCGTGGGAAAAAGAGAAAAGCCCAACAAGAAATTCAACCTCATCCATAGGTAGTTACGCTAATGGTTGTCTTGACGGGGCGCAAGCTTTGCCAATTAATGGGCAAGGTTATCAGGTGATCCGCCCTCAGAGAGAACGCTATTATGGCCATGCCGAAGCTATTCAGTTTATTGAACGGCTTGGTTTAACTACAAGCAAACAACTCAACACAAATCTATTAGTGGGTGATATTTCTCTGCCTCGTGGAGGACGTTTTTCTTCGGGTCATTCAAGTCACCAGACTGGTTTGGATATTGATATATGGTTAAGGCTCACTGATAAAAAACTTTCAGAGAATGAACTTGCCGTACCTAAGCCAATGAGCGTTGTCGATCTCACTAACTACAAATTGCGTGAATCGAATTGGACCGATGATCATTTTCAAGTGATTCGCTATGCAGCCAAAGATGAAAAAGTGGTGCGAATTTTTGTTCACCCAGTTATTAAGCAAACCCTTTGTGAACAAGAAAACTCTGATTCCAATAGGAGAGTTTGGTTAGGTAAAATCAGGCCTTGGTGGGGGCATCATTCCCACTTCCACGTTCGTTTAAAGTGTCCTGATGGCAGCTCAAACTGTATAGCTCAAGCAAGCCCTCCTAAAGGTGATGGTTGTGGAGATGAACTTGCAAGTTGGGCTCCAAAGACCATTCCCGTTCCTCCACCTAAAAAAGTCGTTAAAAGTAAGAAAAAAAAGAGAGTTAAAGTGATGCCAAGTCAATGTTTGGCCTTGATATCAAATAAGTAACCCTCTTCATCGAGGATTTTTGCAGTGGTAATGCCACTGGTTTTCTCGACTCTAAAACTGGAGAAATATCACACTTTTGTCTAGAGTTTATAAACACGAGATTAAGAACATCGTTTGATATCAATAAAATCAATAATGATATCAGCAAGGGCGACGATGACTAATTTGACAAGGTTTGGTCAGGGGTTGAGTGTTTTTTGGGGTGAAAGATGCGGCTTATACGCAGTATGCGAAATCAGAGTCTGATGCCCGTCGATAGATAATTCAAGGATAAGACTATGACTATGATTTGTGCAAAGGAATTTTCAGAATGGTTAAGACATAGGTTCAACGCTGAAAGCTCGGGTATTTCTATTTCAAGAGCTGATATCAATCAGCTAACAGGCAGACAACGTTTAGATCCTAGCTTCGTAAATGATGTTCACTATGAGTTAATGCAGTATGGAATGGCATTTGTGACCGACACCAGTAGAGAAAACTTCTATCTTGTTCCGATAGCTCAATCAATAAACTGGCGAGAGCGACTCGAATATCAATTTGAGAAAGAGATGTTCTGTAACATATATCCCATTGAAAAGTCGGGTTAAAAAAAAGGTTCAACTTGATGATTAAGTTGAACCTTTTATCTTTTAGGCCAAGCCTTGAATGATGACAAACTTTTCTAATAATTCGTCGTCAGTTTCAATATGGTTCGGGTCAGTAATGATACATTTTGTAATCGGACATACTGACTGACATGTTGGCTTCTCATAGTGACCTTTACACTCAGTACATAAATCAGGATCGATTTCGAAGATACTGTCACCCATAGTGATTGCACCATTTGGGCATTCTGGGTCACACATATCGCAGTTTATGCACTTGTCAGTTATTAGTAGAGCCATTTATCTTTCCCAAGTAACCGTTATTTACCTGATGCGTTACGTGTATCTTGGCCTTCGCTCAAGTTACGCATTAGCAAGCCATACTCTAGATCGAGATCTGCTGGCACAGGAATAAATACGAAGTGACCGTTACCTTTTGCGTCGTCTACCGCTTCAGATTTACGGTTTTCCATCACTTCTAGTTTGAAAACAACGTTACCTTTAGGTGTCATCATTTCTAGGCTGTCACCAACTAGGAATTTGTTTTTCACTTCTACTTCAGCTAGGTCGCCACGGCGTTTACCTGTGAATTCACCAACAAACTGTTGAGTATCAGAGATAGAGTAACCGTATTCGTAGTTTTGGTATGAATCGTGAGTGTGACGACGTAGGAAGCCTTCAGTGTAGCCTCGGTGAGCTAGGCTCTCTAGCGTACCCATTAGGCTCTCATCAAATGGCTTACCTGCAACAGCATCATCGATAGCTTTACGGTAAACCTGTGCTGTACGTGCACAGTAGTAGAAAGACTTAGTACGACCTTCGATTTTCAGAGAGTGAACGCCCATCTTAGTTAAACGCTCTACGTGTTGGATTGCGCGAAGGTCTTTCGAGTTCATGATGTAAGTTCCATGCTCATCTTCAAACGCTGCCATCTTCTCTTCAGGTTTGTGTGATTCAGAAAGTAAAACGACTTCATCAGTTGGTTTACCAAGGCCTAGAGTGTTGTCAGGGCGCTCGTCTTGAACTTCAATACCTTGAGTTTCTACTTCTTGAATAGCAACGCCTGTAGGGTTAGCTTCAACGATCTGACCGTTTTCGTCTTCTTTTGCAGCTTCTGTCTTGTATTCCCAACGACAAGCGTTAGTACAAGTACCTTGGTTTGGATCGCGTTTGTTCATGTAGCCAGAAAGTAGGCAACGACCAGAGTAAGCCATGCATAGAGCACCGTGAACAAAGATTTCTAGCTCTGTTTCTGGGCAGTGTTCGCGAATCTCTTCGATTTCTTCAAGAGATAGCTCACGAGATAGGATCACACGCTCAACGCCTTGAGTTGACCAGAACTTAACGGTCGCCCAGTTTACTGCGTTTGCTTGAACTGAAAGGTGGATCGGCATTTCAGGGAATGATTCACGTACCATCATGATAAGACCTGGATCTGACATGATAAGTGCGTCTGGGCCCATCTCAACAACTGGCTTAAGGTCGCGGATAAATGTTTTTAATTTAGAGTTGTGTGGCTGAATGTTACATACAACATATAACTTTTTGCCTTGAGCATGAGCTTCATCGATACCGATTTGTAGGTTTTCGTGATTGAACTCGTTGTTACGAACACGAAGGCTGTAACGTGGCTGGCCTGCGTATACTGCATCTGCGCCATAGGCGAATGCGTAACGCATGTTTTTAAGGCTTCCTGCCGGTGATAATAGTTCAGGTACAAATGGTTTTTGTGTCGTCATTGCTTCGTTCTCTAATCTGATCTCAAGTCAGGTTGATACCACCAAGTGATATCAAAGGGGCGCAAATTTTACGCTAAAATGAGTTTGGTTGATAGCCCTAAAGATAACAATGGTATTGCGAAGAGTGTTGTTAGGTGTTGATAGGCGGGGTGGAGAAGAAAACAAGCTCAGATATCGTCGACACCTGAGCTCTAAATCGGAACAATTAAGCGTTAGGTTGAGTTAACCCGCCTAATGATTCAAATAGGTTTGGAAGGAAAACACTGAACTCCCCACATAGCAGTGAGAAATCTGCATCAAAGCGCGCTGCTTGATCTTCACGAGGAATATCGTCGTTCTCATCTTTTAATTCATCACTGAATTTCAGGCGCTTGATGCTGCCATCTTCAGCAAGGATGAACTCTATGCGATCTTGCCAGTTAATAAGAAGCTTAGTTACAACTTTGTTGGCTTCAATGTGGTTCTTTATCTCATCAGCTTCTAGTTCTTGTTTCTTAACTCGAACAATACCACCGTCTTCTTGGATTGATTTAAGCTCTGCTTCATCGAGCATAGTGATACCTTGAGGCGTATCACCTGATTTCACCCATTCAGTTAACGTTGTTTCAATCGCTTGTTCTGGAATAGCTGGCACTACAGGCAGGCTACCCATAGTTTTACGTAGTAATGCCAATACGTCTTCAGCTTTTTTGTAGCTGCTAGCATCAACCACAATAAAGCCTTCTTTCGGCATGATCAGCGCGTAAGTAAAGTTACTGCGGCTGAAAGCACGAGGAAGAAGATCGATGATGATGTCTTCTTTTAGGCTGTCTTTCTCTTTCTTTTTCAAAGGAGTACCAGACTCCGCTTCAAGCGTTTCTACTTTTGCATTCAATGAATCTTTGATCACAGAAGCTGGAAGCATTTTCTCTTCTTTCTTTGCACAGATTAGAATGCGGTTTTCTGATACGTGCGTCATCATATCGCCGTGTCTACCCATCGCATTTACCCAACCAAACTTCTGTTTGTCTTGGCTACCACAAGGGGTAAAACGGAACTCTTCAAGTTGTTTCTCTAGCTGATCTGCGTTGAAGTCTATATCACGATTAAAGCGATAGACGAGGCAATTCTTAAACCACATAAATATTTCTCATACCTTTATCTGAAGACGCTCATCATAGGAGATTTCGATCCATTTGTCTTATACCTGCAATAAAAATTAAAAGTGAAATGTTTGAGACAGTTATATGAAAATTTGTTTTCAAAGGTCACAAAAGTGTCATAATTAAACCAGATAATGCAATGCGTTGATTAAATACTAAGGCTATTCAATTATGTCGAGAAGGATTCTGGTCGTTGAAGATGAAGCACCTATTCGTGAGATGCTGTGTTTTGTACTTGAACAAAAAGGCTACCAAGCAGTAGAGGCTGAAGATTACGATACAGCGGTAAACAAGCTATGTGAACCTTTCCCAGATCTAGTATTACTAGATTGGATGCTACCTGGTGGTAGCGGGATAAACTTTATCAAGCACATGAAGCGTGAAGAGTTAACTCGCAACATCCCAGTGGTGATGCTGACGGCTCGTGGCGAAGAAGAAGATAAGGTGCGTGGTTTAGAAGTGGGCGCTGATGATTACATCACCAAGCCATTTTCACCAAAAGAGCTCGTTGCTCGCCTGAAAGCGGTTATCCGCCGTGTAACGCCTACTGCACTAGAAGATGTGATTGATGTACAAGGTCTTAAGCTAGACCCTGTATCTCACCGCGTGACAGCAAGCGAAGGCCCAGTTGATATGGGCCCAACCGAGTTCAAAATGCTGCATTTCTTTATGACTCACCAAGAGCGAGTATACAGCCGAGAGCAACTGCTCAATAACGTTTGGGGTACCAACGTTTACGTTGAAGATCGTACGGTTGATGTTCATATTCGACGTTTACGCAAAGCACTTGAATCTGCTGGTCATGACAAATTAATTCAAACGGTTCGCGGCGCAGGCTACCGTTTTTCTACAAAGGCTTAATGTGGCTTCACTGCCCAGTTTATGGAGTCCTGAATGGTTGAGAAGTTAACCTGGAAGAAGCTAGCTTGGGAGCTGGCTTTTTTTTACGCACCTTGGATTATAGTCGGATGGATATTCGGTTATTTACCTTGGTTATTGCTGGCTGCAACAGTATTACAGTTAGCATGGCATCTACACTATCAAATGCGTTTGTCTGCTTGGTTGTGGGATGAAAAGCGGTTAACACCCCCTTCAGGTTCTGGAAACTGGGAGTCTCTGTTTAACGGTATCTATCGTATGCAGCAGAGACAGCGTCGTAAGCGCAAAGAATTGACCAACCTCATCCGCCGTTTCAGAAACGGTGCTGAATCCCTACCCGATGCCGTTGTGGTGTTTCGCGGTGAAGGCAATATTGTTTGGTGCAACAAGCTTGCTCAGTATTTACTGGGTTTTCGCTGGCCAGACGATTCAGGCCAACCCATCTCTAACTTGATCCGCACGCCGGACTTCATCAAGTACCTTAATAAACAAGATTTCTCAGAGCCGTTAGAGATGCCTTCGCCACTTAATGTGGAGCGCATGCTTGAGCTTCGTATCGTACCGTATACCGAGGGCGAACACCTCATGGTAGTACGTGATGTTACTCAGCTAAAACAGCTAGAAGGCATGCGTCGTAACTTTTTCGCTAACGTTTCTCACGAGCTACGCACTCCAATGACCGTACTTCAGGGCTATCTTGAAATGACGGAAGATCCAGACATGGTCGTTGGGCCTATGTGGCCTAAGGCTCATGGTGTGATGACTGAGCAATTGAATCGCATGAACAGTTTGGTCAATCAGCTTCTTACTCTTTCTAAGATAGAAGCGGCGCCAATGCATGAATTGGATGAAGTGGTTAACGTTCCGGCGATGTTGGAAGTTCTTGAAAAAGAAGCCGTTAGTCTCAGTGGAGAGCGAGAACACAAGCTGGAATTTGATATTGATAAGAGCTTACGCGTATTAGCTGATGAAGATCAGTTAAGAAGTGCGATATCGAATCTGGTTTACAATGCAGTGAAATACACGCCGCCTGGTGCGACCGTAAAGGTTCGTTGGTATCAAACCAGTCAAGGTGCGTGTTTGGATGTGTCAGACACCGGAGACGGTATCGAACCACAACACTTGCATCGACTTACAGAGCGTTTCTATCGTGTTGATAAAGCACGCTCACGCGATACTGGGGGCAGTGGCCTAGGGTTAGCGATTGTGAAACATGCGCTTAGTCACCATGATTCACATTTAGAAATTCAAAGTGAAGTGGGTGTTGGTAGCCGATTCCATTTCACGCTACCTAGCCGATTGACAGTGTCATGAGTTCCTTAATACGCCGGATGCGTTTCCCCATCAGTTCATTATTAGCATTAGCTTTGGTTACCCCTGTTCATGCCGAGCAAAGTGTCGATTCTCTTCCTGATTATTCTAAGGTTCCGGGTATTTCTGGCAGCTTGTTGTCTGTCGGTTCCGATACCTTAGCGGGAATGACAACGTTATGGGTTGAAGAGTTTAAGTCTTACTACCCGAACGTGAATGCTCAAGTTCAGGCTTCTGGTTCATCCACTGCACCTCCTGCATTAACGGAAGGTACTGCTCACCTTGGGCCTATGAGTCGTCCAATGCGCCTACGAGAAGTGGAAGCGTTCGAAAGGGAGCATGGCTATAAGCCGACGGCGCTTCGAGTTGCTATCGATGCGATTGGTCTTTTTGTGCATCGTGATAATCCTATCGAGGGGCTTAATTTTCGCGAAATTGACAGCATATTTTCGGAGACATTGCGCTGTGGCGCGACTAAGCCGCTAAACAATTGGCAAGATTTAGGTATCAGCCAGCCGTGGGCAAAACATAGATTCCAACTGTTCGGTCGTAATTCCGTTTCGGGAACCTACGGCTACTTCAAACAAAACGCATTATGTAGTGGCGACTTCAAGAACCGAGTCAATGAACAGCCAGGCTCAGCGTCGGTTGTACAGTCGGTCGCTTCATCAATCTGCGGGATAGGGTACTCAGGTATTGGTTATCGAGTGGCTGGTGTAAAGTTAATTCCTATTGCGGAGCATGGTTCTGATTACGTAGAGCCTACTCGAGCGAATATTTTAAGCGGAGATTACCCTCTATCGCGCTTTCTCTATGTGTATGTGAATAAACACCCAGATAAACCGCTTTCTCCTGTAGAGAGAGAGTTCCTCACTTTTGTATTCTCGAAGCAAGGGCAAGAACTGGTAGAGAAAGATGGCTATTTAGCGATACCGCCTGAGTTCGCGGAGCAAGAGTTGGCAAAAGTCGGGCTCTGATTGAGGCTAATACAAACTTAGAAAACGAACGTATGAACAGCTTGCTAAGTCGCAGGCTGTTTTTATTTTGACTGGTCGTTATTCTACCTTTAACGACCATCCAGCATTTTGCCAACGTTGTTGTTCTTCTTTGAGTTCATATTCAAGCAGTTGGTTTTGGGCCAACCAATAGCTGTTAGATCCTTTCAATCCCCAGTTATCCTGTTGTTCAATCGTTAGAGTCGTGTCTGGGACTAGTGCTTGATTTCTCTGACGATTGAGTAAGATAGCGAGTCTTAATATGCGAATTAGTAGCGTTATTTGTTGTGGAGAAAATAGAGACAGTTCCGGCAAGTCTTGTCGCTTAATCGCTTTTCTTTGGTGGCGAACCAATGTCGAGATAAGACGTTGTTGCTCAGTATTGAAACCGGGCATTGTCGTGTGCTTAAGCAGATAAGCCGAATGGCGGTGATAGCCTTGGAATGCGATGCTTTGCCCTACCTCATGAAGTAGTGCAGCCCAACCAACTAGATCATACAGCTCATTAGTGACCATAGTCGTTACTTGAGGCTGCACTTGTTTCAGTAATGCAAGGGCGAGTTCTTTGACTCTCTGGCCATGAGCTACGTCAACATGGTATCGAGAGACGAGCGTTTCGGCAGTTCTTGTTCGAACATCAATATCTTTAAACCTATCCTCCATGTCATAAAGAACGCCTTCTCTCAGGGCGCCATCAGAAAAATGTAACTCCTTTATGTCTAGCGTATCCATGGCTGCTGAAAGAATGATGACGCCAGCAGCAAACACCGGCTTTCTCTCATCACTTAAACCTGAAAGGTCTAAGGTTTTGGATGATGAAAACTCACATAAGTGATTTTTCAAATAGGACAGACGTTGTGGCGTAATGAGACCATCGGTAAAGCCTAAACCAATGAGTACCTCTTTTATTGATTTAGCCGTCCCTGATGAGCCAAAGGCGATTTCCCAAGGCGCCTTTGTATATTCTTCAATCAATGGCATCAATAGACGAGTAGCCGCGGTATAAGCATCTGAGAAGTGTTGTGAGGTTAGCTCTCCGTCAGCAAAGAAGTGTTGAGTGAAGCTGACGCATCCCATAGGTAAACTGCGCATAATTAGGGGCGTAAAGCCTTGCCCTGCGACGAGTTCCGTACTCCCTCCACCGATATCAATAACCAATTTAGATTCAGAAGCGGTTTGAGTGTGTTCTACACCGTTATAGATTATTCGAGCTTCTTCTTGACCTGAAATGATCTCTATTGGAAAAGGAAACAGTGGTTTGGCTTGCTCTAAGAAGTCTTGAGCGTTTTTGGCTTTTCTTAGGGTATGAGTCGCAACAACTCTTACATCATCAAGTTCAAAATCCGCTAGTCGTTCTGCGAACACTTTGAGGCACTCCAAGCCTCGCTCGATAGCACTTTCGGATAAGAAGTTAAACTCATCCAACCCATCACCTAATCTCACTTTCTGTTTGTGTCTGCTGACTAATTGCAGGTGTTGTTCGAATACTCGGGCAACCACCATATGAAAACTGTTCGAACCCAAGTCGATAGCGGCAATACATCGAGAATGTTTGTTATCAATTAGCGGCATGATTTCTTCTCTTGTTTGTACTTCTTGCGAGCAAGTTTCTCCATACGTTTAATATAGTGGTAAGTGGAGAGTTGTGACGTCGGGTAATCGAGTGGGTTTGTTGGAGCTTGTATGTAAGGATTGCTCATCGATTGGTCTAGCACTCGAGCTTTGTTGCTGTCATCGAAATGAAACTCGGTGATATCGATAATGGTTTGCTTGATCTTTGGATCTAAAATTGGAGTGGCGACTTCGATGCGGTGATCGAAGTTTCGTGTCATCCAGTCGGCAGAGGAGATATAGACTTTTGGATTACCAGCGTTACCAAAGATCATCACTCTTGGGTGTTCGAGAAAACGATCGACCACACTAACAATCTCAATCTGCTCACTGATGTTGGAGACTCCCGGTACGAGAGAGCACATACCACGAATGACCATTCTCACTTTCACATTGGCTTGGCTGGCCTGATAGAGCTTCTCAATGATCTCTCGGTCGACCAAATTGTTGAGTTTTAGAGTGATACTTGCAGGCTTGTTCTCTATCGCGTTTTGTATTTCATTATCTATCAACTGATACAGGCGTTTTCTTGTATTCTTTGGTGACACAATCAGTTGCTTGAACTGTGATTTTTGATAAGGGTTTTCAATATACTTAAAGACTTGTCTCACCTCTTGAGTCAAATCTTCATTTGCAGTGAGCAGAGAAAAATCGGTATACACGCGCGCTGTTACTTCATGAAAGTTACCGGTGCCAATATGAGCGTAATGCGCCGTATGCTTGCCTTCTTTCCGTTTAATGAGCAACAGCTTGGAGTGGATTTTCAAACTTGGGATGCCATGGATGACTTTTATACCGGCTTCTTGAAGTTTCTTGGTCCATTGAATATTGGCTTGCTCATCAAAGCGAGCTTGAAGCTCAACGACGACAGTTACTTTCTTACCATTGTGCGCCGCATCGATGATCGAGCTAAGGAGCTTTGAACCTTCTGCAACACGGTAAACGTTTATTTTTATGGAAGTTACCTTCGGGTCAAAGGAAGCCTGCCTCACGAGTTCAGTAATGTGATTAAAGGTGTGATAAGGGTAATGCAACAAGATGTCACGAGCTTTGATCGCTTCGAAATAGTTTGGGTAATGACTGAAATGCGCGCACTTAATCGTGGGTAGTGGACGATTAACTAAATCACGTCGATTAAGGCGTGGGAACTCAGAGAAGTGTTTGAAGTTATGGTAGCGACCACCCGCAATGACACTGTCATAGTCAGATAGTTTAAGTCTGACTTGTAAGAAATTGAGCATTTCAGCGGGCATTTCTGACTCATAGATAAGGCGTATCGGTAGTGCCGTCAAACGCTGTTCTAAACCCAACGACATAGATTCTAGTAGAGTATTTTCATTGCTCTCTTGAAGGTCATAATCGGCATCACGAGTCATTTTTATAGCAAAGCAACGCACGGAGTCATACTCAAAGAATCCTTTAAGCAAGTCATCTAAACAAAATCGAACTATATTATCTAATAAGATCAAAGTCGTACGCTGTGAACCCGAAGTGTCTGGTAACTTAACAAATCGAGGGAGAGCTTCAGATGGGATTTCGAGTAAGACATATTGAGAAGATGTCTCTTGCTCAATGTCGATCGCCAAGTAGCTTTGTTCATCTTTGATAATATTGAGTAACTGGCTATCTTCGTTCAAGAGAAACGGAGTTAAATGTGGAAGCACTTTTTTCTTAAAATACTTTTTGATCCACTCACTTTGCTCTTCGCTGATTTGCTGTTCGTTGACCAGAAAAATACGATTGCGCGCCAGTTCCAATAGTAATTCGCTATACAATTCATGGAATTGAGCATCGAGCTTACTTGCTTGGCTCTGCATTTGAGTTAGCAGGGTTTTCTGCGAGTTGGCAGGTAATTGAGGATCTTGAAGTAAGATCTTTCGTTTCACATCAGCAAATCGGACTTTGTAAAACTCATCGAGGTTTTTCGAGTAAATACCTAAAAAACGAACTCTTTCGATTAAGGGTACTGATTTGTCGGCTGCTTCTTGGAGCACTCTTTCGTTGAAGGATAACCAGCTAAGTTCTTTTGTGACATAGTCTTTTTCCATCGAGATGATAATCCTTGAGTGCTGGCTATAGAGCTGGTTACTTTAATTTAGAATGACAAGATTCACAAAATCTATGATCTTACTTTAAGAAATATGGTCAACAAACTTGTTATTAGTTTCAGTTGTTTAACGTAACTTGTAATATAATTGTCATCTAACGTACATATTATGTCAGTAGCTAAAAAAAGGTAGATAAACAGATGGCTTCAGCCCAATTTTCATTGAAAGAGCGCGACAAAAAAAGATGGTTGAAAGATCGTCTCGTCCGTTTTTCGGTGACATGTGGCGCGGTCAGTGTTCTAGCTGCTCTGGTGCTGATCTTTGTTTACTTGGCGATGGTCATTTTACCGGTATTTTCTGATACTGGTTTAGATACTGACCAAGCCGTGAAGACAGTAGCCATAGAAAAGCCTATCGCCTTATCCGTGGATGAATACGGTCAGCATGCGTTTACTATCGAAAAATCCGGTTTGGTGCAGTTTTGGGATTTAGAGTCTCAAAATACACATTCTTACTTTGAGCGTAATGTTTTAGCTAACCCCATCGCTTTTTCTCGAAATACCCCATCTGAAAACTGGTTTGCCTTTGCTGATAGCGCAAGCAACCTTACTTTTTTCTACCCTGAGTATAGTGCGCCTGTGCTGCAAAAGGGCAGTGAAGCCGAACCTAAAATTGAGCAAATCGATCTCCCGGAACCGTTTTTAAATGATGAATCATCAAACGGAACAACAATCGAAAAATTTGCGTTCTCTAAGAATGGACGTGGTATCACGGTTGCCGCTCAGCTAAGCGATCAACGAGTTTTGGTTAAGTGGTACCAGAGTGATCTTACTGGTCAGTATGTTTTTCAGAAGAGTCAATGGCTGTCGGATAAGTTGGGTTTACAGCAACAGTTGTTAGTCACGCCTGATGGCCAAACTTTATATCTTCGAGCACAATCGGATTTAGTTGTATTGAAGTTATCCGATAGCGGCTTCAATGTTCGTGAAGTGATTGATCTTAGCTTAAATGATGCGAAGCACTCGGTGAAAAGTATCGATTTACTGTCTGGAGCTTATTCACTGTTGGTTACGCATGAGGACGGACAGGTTTCTCAGTGGTTCGATGTACTCAAAGATGAAAAGCGTAGCCTGACCCATATTCGCGACTTCCAACTCGCCGAAGAGGTTCAGTTTATTCTGCCAGATACTTATAGAAAGGGTTTTTATAGTTTCTATCAGAATGGCACATTACAAAGCCACTATACGACCAGTGAAAAGCTGTCGCTGTTTGAGCGCGCATTTGATAAGTCACCACAATTAGCGGCTATGTCTGCTAACGAACTGCATTTGGCGACGCTGATTGATGGCACCATCAGCGTGGCTAAAGTTGATAACGAATATCCGCAAATATCATTCTCATCGCTTTGGCAAAAAGTCTGGTACGAAAGCTATCCTGAGCCACAATACGTTTGGCAATCAACGTCGGCGAACGATGACTTTGAAGAAAAATTCAGTTTAGTCCCTATCACATTCGGTACTATCAAAGCCGCTTTGTTTGCGATGATGTTTGCCGTGCCGGTTGCTGTGCTCGGAGCCATTTACACCGCATACTTCATGTCTCCACGAATGCGAAGAGTCGTGAAGCCGTCGATAGAACTGATGGAAGCTCTTCCGACCGTTATCATCGGATTCTTGGCTGGGCTTTGGTTTGCTCCCATTGTTGAAACGCATTTAACGGCCGTCTTCTCGTTAATGGTGCTATTACCACTGAGCACGCTACTGACTGGGCTTGTTTGGTTCTGTTTGCCAAAAATGGTGACGAGCCGTTTTACTAATGGTTGGCATGCTCTGATATTGATCCCGGTATTGGTGATTACTGTGATGGCAGTCTTTGCTGGTGAAAATGGTATGGAAGCCTTGTTGTTTGGTGGTGATATTCGTACCTTCTTGGCTAACTATGGCATCGACTTTGACCAACGTAATGCGCTGGTGGTTGGCTTCGCTATGGGCTTTGCTGTCATCCCGACAATTTTCACGATTGCAGAAGACGCTATTTTCTCTGTGCCAAAACATTTATCCGATGGCTCACTGGCGCTGGGCGCAACAGCGTGGCAGACCCTTATTTATGTGGTGTTATTGACGGCTAGCCCAGGTATCTTTTCTGCAATCATGATGGGGCTAGGACGAGCGGTTGGCGAGACTATGATTGTCTTGATGGCGACAGGTAACACCCCTATTCTTGACTGGAATATTTTGGAAGGGATGAGGACATTATCGGCAACAATTGCTGTCGAGTTACCAGAGTCCGAGGTGGGTGGTTCTCACTTCCGATTGTTGTTCTTAGCAGCACTCTTACTGTTTATTTTTACGTTCGCGGTGAACTCTGTCGCAGAGTGGGTTAGACAAAGACTGAGAGATAAATATCGTGCGCTGTAGTTTTAAAACTCTACCTCAATCTCTATCAATGGCTGTTCGCTGTTTGATTAGCGTATCTCACGAACTTGGCTCTTCCTTGGGTTCAGCACGTCAGAGCAAGGTCGTTCATGATGAATAAACTGAAGTCATTATTGTCTTGGATTAAATCAGGCTCTCCGTGGATCTGGCTTACGGGCGGGGCGGTGAGCATCAGTATGCTTTCGGTTCTTGGCCTAATGCTGTTGATTGGCTGGAAGGGCTTGACTTATTTTTGGCCTGCTCCTTTGTACCAATGGCAAGTGGATTCTAAAGATGCATCGTTAGTTGTCGGCCTCGACGAAACGGTAGTAAAGCAAGATGTATTGATTGGCCAGTTATATGAACGAAAATACATCCCGATAGAGCAAGTCCCACAAGTACACGACCTCTTGTCGACTCAAAACCTGTCGACTGGGCTAATTCAGCGCTTAAGTATCAAAGTTGCCAACAGGGAGATTTATCCAGCGGACTTTGTTTCCATTTTGGATGTGAACTTACGTGAACCAACCACCCCACCTGACTGGGCTGTGATTGAGCGAAGTCGAGGTGGTTATTTCTTTGGTAAACCAGTGGGTTTTATAACCGCTTCTGGCACCTTTGATTCGAACATAGACCAAAAGCTCGAGCAAGGCTTGGCGTTCGCTGATACGTTACGTAAAGAAACGTCGCGTGTAGTGAACCAAGAAATCCGCAATATCAGCTGGCAATTGGAAAATTTGCGCTTAGAAAAACGTAAGCTTGAACTCAATGAGTCAGTGAGCGATGAATACCTTAAAACCTATACTCAAACTAAACTGGAATTAAATCGCCAGTTGGCTGAAGCCGAAGTAAAGCTTGAGCATCTTAGAACACAGCTCAATGTCGAAAGCTTGTTGGTAGAAGATATGACAGGAGAGCAGGTTGAAATTTCGCTCAGTCATATTTTGGATTATTGGTACCCGAATAATATGTCTTATCTTGAAAAGGTTGGACATTGGGGAAAACAAGTTTGGAAGTTCTTGTCGGAGAACCCACGAGACTCAAACTCTGAAGGCGGTGTGTTTCCTGCGATTTTTGGCACGGTACTGTTGGTTATTCTTATGTCGATTGTAGTGATGCCTCTTGGTGTGGTTGCTGCGATATATCTTCATGAATATGCAAAAAACAACGCATTAACACGTTTGATTCGTATTGCCGTAATTAACTTAGCGGGTGTACCGTCGATTGTGTATGGTGTATTTGGCTTAGGATTCTTTGTGTATACCATAGGTGGCTCAATCGATTCTTTGTTTTACGCAGAACGATTACCCGCTCCGACATTTGGTACGCCGGGCCTATTATGGTCCGCACTGACCTTAGCGGTATTAACATTACCCGTTGTTATTGTAACAACGGAAGAGGGCTTAACGCGTATCCCTAGCTCCGTGAGGCACGGTTCATTAGCGCTTGGTGCTACTCAATTCGAGACGCTTTGGCGCATTGTTTTACCGATGGCAAGCCCTGCGATTATCACCGGTTTGATTTTGGCAATCGCGAGAGCTGCGGGGGAGGTTGCCCCATTAATGCTGGTGGGTGTGGTGAAACTCGCATCAAGCTTGCCTGTGGATGGTCAGTTCCCATACCTGCATTTAGACAGAAAGTTCATGCATTTAGGTTTTCATATCTATGATGTTGGGTTTCAAACCTCTAATATCGAAGCGGCACGACCTTTAGTGTATGCGACTTCATTTTTACTGGTTACTGTGATTGTTGGATTGAATTTAACGGCCATCAATATCCGTAATAACTTGCGTGAAAAATACCGAACCTTAGGACAAGATTAGATGTTCTCGATTAATGAAACCTTGGGTTACCAAGCACCACTTGATGTTCACAATTTGAAGGATGAGCAAATTGCTATCTCGATTGAAGGGCTGAATCTTTATTATAAAGAGAGCCAAGCACTTGATGATATTTCAATGCAAATCCCAAAGGGACAGGTGACCGCGTTTATTGGCCCATCAGGGTGTGGTAAGTCGACTCTACTGCGTTGCATTAATCGCATGAACGATCTTGTTGAAGGTTGTAAGGTTTCCGGAAAAGTAAAGCTTCATGGCAAGAACGTCTATCACCCTAAGGTGGATGTCGCGACCTTACGACGCCGAGTCGGCATGGTGTTTCAACGTCCGAACCCTTTTCCTAAATCTATCTATGAGAATGTGGTTTATGGATTGAGGCTGCAAGGCGTGAGCAACAGCCGAGATCTTGATGATGCAGTTGAGCGCTCTCTGCGCGCCGCGGCGTTGTGGGATGAAGTCAAAGATCGTTTGCATGAGAACGCCTTTGGGTTATCGGGTGGTCAACAGCAGCGTTTAGTCATCGCTCGTGCGGTTGCCATCGAACCTGAAGTGCTGTTATTGGATGAGCCAACATCGGCACTCGATCCGATTTCGACATTGACGATTGAAGAGTTGATCAACGAACTTAAAACCCAATACACCGTTGTTATTGTTACTCATAACATGCAGCAGGCAGCTCGCGTGAGTGACCACACCGCTTTTATCCATATGGGTAAGTTGATCGAGTACTCAGATACTGATTCTATATTTACTTCGCCATTGAAAAATCAAACGGAAGACTACATTACAGGTAGGTACGGCTAACGTTTAAGTTCGCGCCATCTAGAGCTAAGTCACTCTAAAATAAATGACTTTATTCATTTCTTTTAAGGAGCTGACATGCATTTTGGTCGCCACATCTCAGGACAGTTTAATGTCGAATTAGAATCTATCCGTACACACGTATTAACTATGGGTGGATTGGTAGAGCAGCAGTTGTCATTTGCGATGCAAGCGCTTCATAAAGATGACGCGGAACTGGCCAAAAAAGTAATTCGTGACGACCATAAAGTGAATGCGATGGAAGTTTCAATCGATGAAGCATGTACTCGTATTATCGCGAAACGTCAGCCGACTGCCAAAGATCTGCGTTTGATTATGGCGATCATCAAAACCATTACTGATCTAGAACGTATTGGCGATGTGGCCTCTAAAATCGCACAGGGTGCGATTGAGATCCCTTCGACCAAAGAACAAAAATTTCACGTCTCGTTAGAACCATTGTGTCGTCAGGCTATCACTATGCTGCATCAAGTATTAGATGCTTTTGCTCGTATGGATGTAGACGCGGCGGCGGAAGTACATAAACTTGACGATAAGCTGGATGCGGAATATGAAGCTGTGATTCGTCAGTTGATGACGTACATGATGGAGGACCCTAAGAACATCCCCAATATCCTGCAAGTGATGTGGTCAGCTCGTGCGATTGAACGAGTGGGAGATCGTTGCCAAAATATCTGTGAATATATTATTTACTTTGTGAAAGGTAAAGATGTACGCCACCTTGGTGATCAAAGCCTAGATGACGCACTGAAGTAGGTATTAACTTTAGAAGCGAATAATTGCACCAAGGTTAAGGTTGATTGTTGTGTCGTAAGGCACGAAGGTCTTATTGTGATCAAAAATATTCATATCCACACCAGCTCGTAGCCCAAGCACTGGTGTTGCTTGGTAAACGTAGGCTCCACCTAGGCTTAAACCATGTGCTGTCTTCTCTTCAATTTCGCCGTTACGCGTTTTTGTTCCGTCATAACTCGCTACACCAATCTCCGCCTGAAAGCCGTGGTTCTGGTTGCTTCCAAACATATTTTGAATACCAACGCGGTACGCATCAACCGTTTCATCGTATCGGTCGCTGTCATACCAAAGCTGAGAATAGCTCAGATAAACCGCACCTAGATTTTCCACATCAGTAATACCTGCTTGTATTCCAAAACCATGATAAGAACCAATCTTTAGTTCAGGAGATAAGTGAAGACCATTTGAAAGTGCAGAGGTTGAGAATAAAGCTGAAGCTAAAAGAAGTGTTTTAAATTTCATGGTACCACCGAAGTAATTTTGCGCTCTCCTTAGCATTAGGTCGATCCATGCGTGAATCCAGTGAAATCACTGGCTAACGGTGATCATTATATGGGCTTTGAAAGAGCAGGCTAATTCGCATTGATTATCTCTGTGATAATGCTTGCTTATCAGCAGGAGTAAATCATTACACGTGATCTTTGGGTCTTACGTAGCCTTACAAAACGAGCGTGATAGAAGTGTCTAAACATAAGCTGATGTTCTGTAATGTATTTGTTTAAGGCTCATGAGAGAAATAACGATAGTATCGATATAGCTCATTGATGCTCGCTATATTCTTACTTATCTTTAATTTATTCTTTTACTGAATTTTTCCCTTACATTTATTTTTAGGTAGATATCAGTATGAAGAAGTTTCTTTTCGTTGTGACTCCTCTTTTCGCGTTAACTGCGTGCGGCAGCGTTGCCATCATGGACAAATCAGATGCGGTTAATCAGCAGCCAGAACTCATGGTTAAAACTGATGGTGATTTTTGGGGGTTAGGACAAGAAGGGACGTTTGATATTGCAGGTATGTACCAAGGTAAATATAGCCGAGATTCATCAGGTTCAACATGGTTTGAGACTGTTTCATTCAAAGAGGGTGAGCTGGCTGCTGAAATCACTAGAGTCGATAATGGCCAAGTGTGGAACTTAGTCTGTTCTGGCGCTGGCACTTCAGTTAACTACATGGGTGTTGATTTTGGTGGCAATAAACCTTACCGCTGTTCTGTATCTCAAAGCAATGAGAATATAGGAGAGTTCGTTTTAGAGCCTCAATCTGGGATGATCAGTGTTAGCTTAGAAAAGAAAGAAGCTGGCTACATCCGAGTTGGGGCGAATAAATATGACGTAGAAACTGTCCATTCAAGTAAAGACCTTTTAATGTCGGTAGAAAAACCACTAGGGTATAGCTTTAAACACGCTTCGCAAGAAGTAGCGGCTGCACAGACAAATGGAATGATAACGCTACAGATGTTACCTGAACTTAATGACGCTGAAAAAGACACATTAGTTATCGGTACTATTGCTAGCGCACTGAGCTGGCGTCCGGAAGAGTAAAATACAATATATAACTTTTAATCGAACTTACTTTTGTACTTGTTCTGATAAAACTTGCTCTATGAGTTTTGAAAGCCAATTTGTTAAAGGTGAGTTTCGATTTTTAATGTGTATATAACTATAGACCGGAGTTTTCAGTGTTTTTCCGTCCACTGAGACATCTATCCCGCGTAATGTCGGATAGTTTTCTACTGGGAAAAGGTTGGAATGGGGCATGTACATATCAGTATGTTGAATAACGTCGATCAGAGCCATGACCAACTCACTGCGAAAACCGATACGATGCTCGATGGAAAGGTCGGTTAGAATCTGAGACGCTAAGCTAAAATTGTCATTCCAACCTGGCGTTACTAAAGATGCGATTTCGTACCCTGCCATGTCATATGGAGTCACGGTGTTTTGCTTTAAAGGGTGATCTTTCCTAACAAATATACGTCCTGTTAATTCAATGAGCTGCCTTGTATAAACTTCTTTACTTGTCTTTTCCCCTAAGTCGCTTACTCCAATCAAAACCTCATCTTTTTGTATATCTGAGACAGACGAGTTTGACCATGGAACAAGCTTTAGTTTAGCGTTTGGTGCTTGCGCTTTTATATCTTTAAAAAGTGAGCCAGACAGACAAGAAAGCACCACTGGAGATAGGGCTATTTTCAACGTGTAATCGATCTCTTTCGGATCAAAAGTGTTTGATGTATTAACCGCGATAGATAGACCGTCCATGAATGGTTTTATTTGATTGGTGAGCTGCTCTGAAAATGCCGTAGGTTGTAAGCCTCCATGAACCTTTACGAAAAGGTCATCGTTGAAGTGGTGTCTTAGCTTTTGTAGGGCTTGGCTAACCGCTGGCTGAGAAACGAATAAACGTTCCGCAGCCTTTCTGGTGTTTTTTTCTTGATAAACAATAAGAAATGTTCGTAACAGGTTTAAATCAAGAGAGCTGAATAAGTCTTTAGCCATATCTGTCCATGAAAATTTTCTGTGCTATTAACTCTAATATACGCCAGTCCGCTAGATTCGTCAGCGTGGTTCTCTGGATTTGTGTTAGTGACGATTACCCTAAGCGGTGAGGGCAGCTCTCACATTGGATATCTTATTCGCATCAGTTACTGGTATCTGATAATCATCAACATCATTACTGCCCATTTGAGCGCTTGAATTGCTTTCCATTAGGCTGGGTCTTGTCGATTTACCTGAAAGGTGAAGTGCAGGTACTTGGGTGGAGCTTTGAATCATTTTGGCATTCGTTGCGTTGACGCCAGCACCAGCCATGATATCGATTCTGCCATCGGCTTGTTTGACCATATCTGCGAGCACATTGATGCCTTGCTCTGCATTAATAGCAAGCCCTGACGTCAGGATCCTTTCACATCCAAGCTCAATAATCTGCTCTAACGCTACTTTATAATCCTGAAGTTGGTCGATTGCACGGTGGAAGGTGATTGCTAGTTTGAATTGGTGAGCCTTGCTTGAGAGAATTTGCATTGCAGACATATCAATCTCACCATCAGGTGTTAGTACACCCAGAACGACGCCATTCAACCCTGCTCTTGCACAAGCTTCAATATCTTCCAGCATACAGAGGATATCGTCATAATCGAATATGAAGTCACCTTGTCTCGGTCGTATCATGGCATAAACTGGTACGGACGAAATTTTTGCCGCTTGCTTCATCATTCCGAAGCTTGGAGTTAACCCGCCAAGTGCTAATGAAGAGCAAAGCTCAATTCGATTCGCGCCACCAGATAGTGCGTTATATAGAGATTCTAAGTTATCGATACAGACTTCAATTTCGGTGTTCATCGTATTTATCCGTTCAAAAAGATACGGACGAAATCATAACAACCTAGATACGGATATGAATAGGTGGTAGCAGAGGAAAATAGGGGTAAAGTTTGTTCTTGTAACTGCCTCTATTAAATGTTGCAGAGACGGTTTAGGTAGAGAATTGTCGTCGGAGAGATATGAAAAAAGCCCGAAGCGTTAACTTCGGGCTTTTAATAGGACTTTACTTCTTAACTGATTGGCGGTGCGCTTTGCGCTATTAGCTTATGCTTTATTTCTCTTTATAGAGAGTCTTCCAACCATTAACCCGCGTTGAGTTCGGGCTTAAGAGGTAATTACTTGCTTAGGTCGTCAGCGTGCTCAGATAGGAATGCTGCAACACCTTGTGGAGATGCGTCCATACCTGATTTACCTTCTTCCCATTGTGCAGGACATACTTCACCGTTCTTCTCGTGGAAGTTTAGTGCGTCTACCATGCGTAGCATTTCGTCGATGTTACGACCTAGTGGAAGATCGTTAACTACTTGGTGACGTACAAGGCCGTCTGCGTCGATTAGGAAAGAACCACGGAAAGCAACGCCTGCTTCTGGGTGCTCAACATCGTATGCTTTGCAGATTTCGTGCTTAACGTCAGCAATTAGAGGGTATTTAACTTGACCGATACCGCCGTCAGCGATAGCAGTGTTACGCCATGCGTTGTGAGAGAATTGAGAATCGATAGAAACACCGATTACTTCAACGCCTTTAGCTTGGAAATCTTCTAGACGGTTGTCGAAAGCGATTAGCTCTGAAGGACAAACGAAAGTGAAGTCTAGTGGGTAGAAGAAAACTACCGCTTTCTTACCTTTAGTGAATTCTGCGAAGTTGAAGTTATCAACGATCTCACCGTTACCTAGAACAGCTGCTGCAGTAAAGTCAGGGGCTTGACGACCTACTAGTACCATTTGGAATCTCCTAAAAAATTAGTTGGCCCAACACATCTTTGTTTGGGCTCCGTTTCTACGGGACAAACTATAGTACAATCGGTACTATAGAAAAAAGCGAATTAAATAGATTAAGTTAATCGAAAAAAGCGATAAGCTTATTCTTTGTCCGTTCCTTAGGTCAAATGACCTTCACTTAAGTTATCCTACTCATATTACAAAGTAATTTCATGAATAAATGGCCAAGTCTTAAGCAACTTCACTATCTTGTTACTCTTCACGAAACTCGCCACTTTAGCGACGCTGCGGATCGCTGCTTCGTGAGTCAATCGACACTAAGTAAAGGCATTCAAAACCTGGAAGAACTCATTGGTTGTCCTCTCTATGAGAAGAAAGATAAAAAGAGCCCATTGGTTTTCACTCAAGCGGGTGAGCTGGTGGTTAAGCATGGTCGAGAGTTATTGGCGAAAGGGCAAGACTTGGTTGAGCTCGGAAATCTATGTAATGGAGACGCGATGCAAGGGCAGTTGCGAGTAGGGTGTATTCCTACTATTGCTCCATTCCTATTGTGCGATTTGGTACAAGAAGCGAACCAACGTTTTCCACAGTTGAACTTGTTGTTACGGGAAGACACGACCACTAACCTATTGGCTGCGTTGCGTCATGGTGAGTTGGATGTACTGATTCTGGCTTTGCCTGTCGATATCGACAACATGGAGAGCAAAGTTGTTGGGCAAGACCCTTTCAGAATGGTAATCAGCCGCAATCAAGCCGATGGTATTCGTGTTCCGATTAAATATGATGACCTGCCAGACGAATCTGTATTCTTGTTGGAGAACGAGCACTGCTTAACCGAGCACGCGGTATCAGCTTGTAAGCTAACCGACAAAGAGAAGATAAACCCGTTCACCGCCACAAGCCTACATACGTTGGTACAAATGGTGGCAAATGGTTTAGGAACCACCTTTATCCCACAAATGGCGATCGATCATGGTTTGTTGCAAAATCAGAATTTAGTGGTGATCGACCCGCCAGGCCAACAAGCATACCGAGACATAGGCCTTGTATGGCGACCAAGCTCGTCACGTCTTGAAACCTTTCATCAGTTAGCTGATGTGGTCTCAGAATTGCTTTAAAAAACTAGAAAATAAAATTCAAAAGAAAAAGAGCAGCTATTTGGCTGCTCTTTTTGTTTGTTCATTTGAAAAGAAAAACGCCACAAATAGTGGCGTTAGAAGCTTATTTATCTATTTTACTATAACGTTAGATTTTGAAAAAACTCAGCAAGTCTTTTTGCTTAACAGCTAATGAAGAGAGTTCTTCACTTGCCTGTTTGCTCTGCTCAATTCCTGAAACATTTTGATGAACAATATCAAAGGTCAGAGAAACATTTTGTGAAATATCTTGTGTTACGCCTGATTGTTCTTCAGACGCTGTGGCTACTTGTGTGTTCATATCAGATATTAGTTGTACAGAGTCAGTGATAGAAGCGAATGCAGCACGAAGCTGTTCGCTATACTGTCTAGATTCTTCTGCTAACGAAAGGTTGGATTGCATAAATTGGTTCGCATCTTTCGCTTGAGCCTGAAGGCGAGATATTATTTCTTGAATATCGACCGTTGATTGTTGCGTTTTAGCGGCAAGAGAACGAACTTCATCTGCAACTACCGCAAAGCCTCGGCCTTGCTCTCCCGCTCGAGCGGCTTCAATGGCTGCATTTAACGCAAGTAAGTTAGTTTGCTCAGAAATTGAATTGATCACTTCAATAACACTACCGATCTCTACCGAGTACTCTTGCAATTGATTAACGATGTTTGATGTTTCTTCGATCGAGTCTTCAACTTTTCGAGATATATCATCTGATGCATCGAGGGAAACACTGCCATCTTTGACATTTGTCGTTGCCCCAGTTGCAGCGCTCTCTGCGCTAGCTGCATTCTGGCTAACCTCACTCGCAGTACTAGAAAGTTCATTGATGGCTGTCGCGATTTGTTCCATTTGACTCAGTTCTTGTTGAGCATTTCCTTCTGTTTGGCTCATTACCGCGGTTAGCTCAACGGAGGCTGCTGAAACATTGTCTGAAATCTGGTGGAAACCATCGATTATTCGACGTAGTTCTTGGCGCATTTCTAAAATGTTTGCGTATATACCGGTTTCTTTACCCGTAATTGGAATCTGCTTTGAAAGATCACCAGCGGCGACTTCGGCAACAATTGCTTGGATGTCACTTGGCTCTCCTCCAACGACTTTCCATACACTGCGGTAAATCGAAACGGCAATGCTAAGAGAAGCGGCGACAACGAGAATTGAAAGAACGCCAAGCACAAATTGCGCGTTAGAGAATCGCTCGACCATATTAGGCCCGACAGAGTCTTGCTCTGACTTTGTTGATAGCTTTATCTCTTCAATTGTTTTTGCTGCATTAACACCAGCAAGATCAAGAGTCCCTGAAATGATGCCATTTCGCGTGTTTATAGTGTCAACGATTTTTGAAAATGTGTTGCGGTAAATTTTGAAGGCACTAGTGAAATCGTTTAAGTAGTTGATTTGTTCCATCGACATGAGTTGAGATTCGATTGTTTCTGCAAGTAGTGCGGCAGAGGCAAACTCTTTTTCAGCACGCTGAGCATCTTCTGTTTTATTGCTCGTCAGAAATTTAGAAGAGTACAATCTTGATAGCAATACATGCTGCTGAAGCTGTCCTGAACTGACAGCAACTTCTAAATCTTCTTCAGCTGAAGCCTGGGTCATTAGGTTAGTCACTGCCTCACGCATATTGACTCCTGATGGGTCTAAGGCCTCTTGAACTAGGTTGTTTCGAGTATTAACAAGTTGAACAACCTTGTTAAAGCCTTGGCTATATTGATCAAGCTGCTTCTTTATCGTTAGGAATTCATTTTTGTGTAGATCGTCAAGATGAGAGTCTAATATTTCATCTATCAATTGATTTGATGCGGTGATACGTCTATTCAGTTCAGAAGCATGTGACGGAATAGGGTTTTTAATATATTTAAGTGCAGATAAACGAGCTTCCAGTATATTGGCTTGGATTCGACCTGTTGAGACACTTGTTATTGCAAGAGAGCGGTAGGTGTTAAACCCATCACTCGATTGATAAAAGCGTAATGAAGCAACGACTGAAATAACCAAAATTAGCGCGAGAATCACGCCAAAACCTAAGGACAGCAATTTCTTTAAACTCATAAATATCATTCCTAGTAAGGCAGCTTGTTTTTATTCTTAACAAATTCTTACATGATTCTAACGATAAATATATCAATAAATAGTATGTATCCACTATATTTTGATGTCTAAGAATGATGGGTAAAATCGGTTGTTGATATTGTTGTTTTTTGTAACTTTTCTCTCGGCTTTTCATAAAAATAGATGAGATTTTAGACGTGTCAGAATTTAGATATGTTAAGAGCCTCAGGTTCAAAGGCTCTAAGGATTATCGTGAGTAATACAAACGGACTAACTTTCGACCTCTTCCGGTTCCGCTTCTTCTTGTAGCTCTAGCAGGTTAATGGCTATCGTAACGAAATCGCTGTCTGTAATGATGCCCACGAGTTCGTGGTTCTCTACGACAGGTAAACAGCCCACTTTGTGTTTCTGCATATAAACAGCAGACTCTTTTAGTCCTGCGCGCGGCTCTACAGACATAACACTCTTGTGCATGATGTCATTGAGTGGTGTTGCAAGAGTATAGGATTGAGCTTGTGGGATGTTTTGTAGGCTAGATTCTTGAGCGGCAAGAACGTCTCGCTGTGTGACGACGCCAAGTAGTTGTCTGTCGGCATCAACAACCGGAATATGGCGGATATCAAGCGCTTCCATCATGTGCTTTGCATCGGCCAGTGAGTGTGAGCGCAATAGGGTATGAGGGTTGCGAGTCATCATATCTTCAACCTTGATCATACGGACCTCCTTCTTTTTTATTTGTTGCTATTACTATAGTTTTTTATCCAAAAAATAACTGAGATCTAACGCATTTTTGGGTGAGTTTCATGCAACTAATTTTGGCTTTTTTATGAGGGGGAGTGGTCGTATTATTTTACGACTCTTTACAATAATCCAATGCTGTAAACCTTGCTATTGCGGCTCGTGTGCCTATACTAGCCCACTGCGAAATTTTTAGTCATGTTTACGATGTGTTTCTGGTAACGATTTACTTACCGAAACGATTGTTCGGCAACTTCGACTTAATATTCGTCAACGGCATAAATATCATCAACTAAGACAAGACTCGACACATGCAAGTTTCAGATTTTCACTTTGACCTACCAGATGAACTCATTGCTCGCTACCCTCAAGAGGAGCGCACAGCAAGCCGCCTACTTAAATTAGATGGCAACAATGGCAACCTAGCTGATGGTTCGTTTAAAGACGTTTTAGACTTGGTTGAGCCAGGCGATCTTGTTGTTTTTAATAACACTCGCGTGATTCCTGCTCGTGTATTCGGTCGCAAGGCATCAGGCGGTAAGCTTGAAGTGTTGGTTGAACGTATGCTGGATGAGAAAAGCATTCTTGCGCATGTTCGTTGTTCTAAATCACCGAAACCGGGTACCAAATTGTTCCTTGGTGAGAACGATGAGTATGAAGCTGAAATGGTGGCACGTCATGATGCGTTATTTGAAATCCATTTCACATCCGATCAAAGCGTTTTAGAGATTCTTAACAGTGTTGGTCACATGCCACTGCCTCCTTACATCGATCGTCCAGATGAAGACGCCGATAAAGAGCGCTACCAAACTGTCTATAATGAAAAGCCGGGTGCGGTTGCTGCGCCAACAGCAGGCCTTCACTTTGATGATAAGCTAATGGCTGACATGAAAGAAAAAGGTGTTGAGTTTGCTTACGTGACACTTCACGTTGGTGCTGGTACGTTCCAGCCAGTAAAAGTCGATAATATCAATGACCACCACATGCATGCTGAGTACGTTGAAGTACCGCAAGAAGTGGTGGATGCTGTAGCTGCTGCAAAAGCACGTGGCGGGCGTATTATTGCCGTTGGTACAACCTCTGTGCGTTCACTAGAAAGTGCGGCTCAAGATGCATTGAAAAATGGCACTGAGTTAGTTCCTTTCTTTGGTGACACAGAAATCTTCATCTTCCCTGGTTATGAATATCAGCTGGTGGATTGCTTGATTACCAACTTCCACTTACCAGAATCAACGCTGATTATGTTGGTGAGTGCATTTGCTGGCTACGACAATGTGATGGGCGCATACGATCACGCAGTGAAGAGCGAATACCGTTTCTTCAGCTACGGTGATGCGATGTTCATCAATAAGAAAACGAGCTAATTTTAGCTGGTTATAAACGATATAAGCAGAATTTACGGGTGCTAGCAGTAAGCTAGGAGTCGGGCAGGGTGTCTGTCTAATCTCTCGCAAGGAATACGCGACCGCTCCTCATAGAACCCACTAGACTGAACTTTTGTTTGGCCTAAGGTTCTGAATTAACAGTCAGATTGTTTCTCTGGCATATTGGAGGCTTCGTGAAATTAAAATACGAACTTAAAAAAACTAATAGCGGCGCACGTCGTGGTCAACTTCAGTTTGAACGCGGTACCGTTGAAACCCCAGCATTTATGCCTGTAGGTACTTACGGTACGGTAAAAGGCATGACACCTGAAGAAGTAAAAGACACAGGTGCTGAAATCCTATTAGGTAATACATTCCACCTATGGCTACGTCCTGGTCAAGAAATCATGAAACTGCACGGTGATTTGCACGATTTCATGAACTGGAAAGGTCCTATCTTGACTGATTCAGGTGGCTTCCAAGTATTCAGCCTAGGTGCAACGCGTAAAATCACTGAAGAAGGTGTTCATTTCCGTAATCCTGTAAACGGTGACAAGATTTTCATGGACGCTGAGAAGTCGATGGAAATCCAAAAGGATCTAGGTTCAGACATTGTAATGATCTTTGACGAATGTACGCCTTATCCTGCAACGCACAAAGAAGCTAAAGACTCAATGGAGATGTCTCTTCGTTGGGCTCAGCGTTCACGTGATCATTTTGATAAGCAAGAAAACCCGAACTCACTGTTCGGTATTGTACAAGGTGGCGTATACGAAGACCTTCGTGATGTATCCGTTAAAGGCCTAACAGAAATTGGCTTTGACGGTTACGCAGTAGGTGGTCTAGCAGTAGGTGAACCAAAAGAAGATATGCACCGCATTCTTGAGCACACATGTCCTCAACTGCCTGAAGATAAGCCTCGTTACCTAATGGGTGTAGGCAAACCTGAAGACTTGGTTGAAGGTGTTCGTCGCGGTATCGATATGTTTGACTGTGTTATGCCAACGCGAAATGCACGTAATGGTCACCTGTTTGTAACGGAAGGTGTGATCAAGATCCGTAATGCGAAGCATAAAACCGATACAACACCACTAGATTCAGATTGTGACTGTTACACTTGTAAGAACTACAGCAAGTCGTACTTACACCATTTGGATCGTTGTAACGAAATCCTAGGTGCTCGACTGAACACGATTCACAACCTGCGTTTCTACCAACGAGTAATGTCAGACATTCGTCAGTCTATCGATGAAGATCGCTTTGAAGAGTTCGTTGCAGAGTTCTACGCAAGAATGGGGCGTGAAGTGCCACCACTAGGTAAAGAATCTTAGTATTTCTTTTTTGCGAGCCCTATCTCTCTTCCGAGTGATGGGGCTTGAAAATAAAGGGATACGACCCAATTAGACAAACAATTACGAAAATATAATAGAGGATGTTTTAAATGTTTATTTCTCAAGCTCACGCAGCAGCAGAAGGTGCACCAGCAGGCGGCGGTTTCGAAATGCTTATCATGCTAGGTATGTTCGCTGTGATCTTCTACTTCATGATCTACCGTCCACAAGCTAAGCGTGTTAAAGAGCACAAGAGCCTTATGTCTTCTATGGGCAAAGGCGATGAAGTTCTTACAAGCGGCGGCCTAATCGGCAAGATCACTAAGATTGCTGAAGACAGCGACTACGTTGCTATCGAACTGAACGCAAACAACGAAGTCGTTATCAAGAAAGACTTCGTTACAGCAGTGCTACCAAAAGGTACTCTGAAATCACTATAAACAGCTAGAGGATCCTCGCTGTGCTAAACCGTTATCCGTTATGGAAGTATTTGATGGTGATGTTTGCCATCGCTATCGCTGCGTTGTACGCACTTCCAAATATATACGGTGAAGATCCGGCAGTTCAAGTTACAGGGGCGCGTGGCGCCTCTGTAGATCTGTCTACGCTGGATGCTGTCACCAATGCTCTTGAAGCAGAAAACCTTTCTACTAAATCCGTTGCTCTCGAAAACGATTCCATTCTTGTTCGATTTAACGATACAGATACGCAAATCAGTGCCCGTGATATCATCACAGAAGCACTAGGTGATGACGTTATCGTAGCTTTAAACCTAGCGGCTTCAACTCCTGATTGGCTTGAATCTATTGGTGCTGCACCAATGAAACTGGGTCTTGATCTACGTGGTGGTGTTCACTTCTTAATGGAAGTGGATATGGACGCTGCGATGCAAAAACTGGTTGGCCAACAAGAAGAAGCGTTCCGCAGTGAACTTCGTGAAGAGAAAATCCGCTACCGCGCTATTCGCCCATCGGGTAAAGATGCGGTTGAAGTGATTCTGCGTAACGAAGAGCAGCTTGCTGAAGCGAAATCGCTACTGCAATCTAAGCACCAAGATATGACGTTCGTAGATTCAGAATCTAACGGTCGTTTCTCTTTGATTGCTAACTTCACTGAAACTCGTCTTCAAGAAATCCGCAATTATGCGGTAGAGCAAAACATTACTATTCTACGTAACCGTGTTAACGAACTTGGTGTTGCTGAGCCTTTGGTTCAACGTCAAGGTGCTAGCCGTATCGTAGTGGAATTGCCAGGTGTTCAAGACACGGCTCGTGCTAAAGAAATTTTAGGCGCAACCGCGACTCTTGAATTCCGTGAAGTGGACAGCAGTGCCGATTTGGCCGCTGCAGCTTCTGGCCGTGCTCCTGCTGGTAGTGAAATTAAGCAAGACCGCGATGGTCGTCCTGTAGTACTTAAGAAACGCGTTATCTTAGGCGGTTCTAGCATTACAGATGCAAGCTCAAGTGTTGATGAATATGGTCGCCCACAAGTTAACATCTCGCTAGACAGCGAAGGTGGTAGCAAGATGTCTACATTCTCTCGTCAAAATATCGGTAAGCTAATGGCAACCGTATTTGCAGAGTATAAAGACAGCGGTCGTAAAACACCTGAAGGCCGAGTGATCCTAAGTAAGCACGAAGAAGTGATTAACCAAGCGACGATTCAATCTGCGCTTGGCCGTAACTTCCGTATTACAGGTATCGACTCAACGGCTGAAGCTCATAACTTGGCACTTCTACTACGTGCAGGTGCATTGATTGCGCCTATCTCGATTGTAGAAGAACGTACGATTGGTCCATCTATGGGTCAACAAAACATCGATATGGGTATCATGGCGATGGTTTGGGGTATGGCTGCAGTAATGCTGTTTACACTGCTTTACTACCGTACTTTCGGTTTGATTGCGAACGTCGCTCTGATGGCTAACTTAGTGTTGATTATTGGTGTGATGTCGATGATTCCTGGCGCGACAATGACGCTACCAGGCATTGCCGGTATCGTATTGACGGTCGGTATGGCAGTCGATGCCAACGTTCTTATCTTTGAGCGTATACGTGAAGAACTTCGAGATGGACGCAGTCCACAACAAGCGATTCACCAAGGTTATGCAAACGCATTTAGTACAATCGCCGATGCCAACATCACCACACTACTAACAGCAATCATTCTATTTGCTGTAGGTACAGGTGCGATTAAAGGCTTCGCGGTAACGTTATCAATTGGTATCTTGACTTCAATGTTTACAGCTATTATCGGAACACGTTGTATCGTGAACCTGATGTATGGCGGCAAACGCGTTAAGAAACTGTCGATCTAAGGCTAGGAATTAATATGTTTCAGATTCTAAAAGCAGACAAAATGATCGACTTCATGCGTTGGTCAAAGGTTGCCTTTTTATTCTCAATCTTGATGATTGGTACTGCTATCTTCACCCTAACAACGAAATCGTTGAATTGGGGTCTAGATTTTACCGGCGGAACCCTGATTGAAGTGGGCTTTGAGGAGCCAGCAAACCTACCTGATATTCGAAGCGCACTAGAAGCTGAAGGCTTTGGTGATGCTACGGTTCAGAACTTTGGTTCTGCGCGTGAGGTAATGGTTCGTCTACGTCCACGTGATGGTGTTGCGGGCGAAACGCTTGGTAACCAAATCCTGTCTGCAATTAAAGATGGTACTGGTGAGCAAGTTGAGATGCGTCGTATCGAGTTCGTTGGTCCAAACGTGGGTGATGAACTAACAGAAGCTGGTGGTCTTGCGATCTTAGTTTCTCTGATCTGTATCTTGATCTACGTATCCGTACGATTTGAATGGCGATTAGCTGCAGGTGCTGTATTAGCCCTAGCGCACGACGTTATCATCACACTAGGTGTGTTCTCTCTAATGCAAATTGAGGTCGACCTTACCATCGTGGCAGCCTTGCTAACGGTAGTCGGTTACTCCCTCAACGATACCATAGTGGTATTTGACCGTATTCGTGAGAACTTCCGTAAGATGCGTAAAGGCGAGGCACCTGAAGTGCTGAACAGCTCAATCACACAAACATTGAGCCGTACATTGATCACTTCTGGTACAACGTTATTCGTAGTTATCGCACTGTTCGTTCAGGGCGGCGCTATGATTCACGGCTTTGCGACTGCACTTCTACTGGGTATTACCGTTGGTACTTACTCTTCTATCTACGTTGCATCTGCACTAGCTATGAAGTTGGGTATTACGCGTGAACACCTAATGCCACCACAAGTGGATAAAGAAGGTGAAGAGTTTGACGAAATGCCTTAGGCCGCGGCTTAACAACTTTCGCTAAACCAAAAAAACCGCTGGGCAACTAGCGGTTTTTTTATGTCTGTATATTGTGGGTTAGCTTTTGGAACCGACTGAACATTGTCGTATTTACCAATACCAATACCAATACCAAGTGCCAAAGTAGCTAAGTCACTATCTAGTGACGATCTAAATACAGCCGACAGAGCAGTGATTTGTGTTCACTGTAACTAACCGACATTTTGGTCGTATCTCGTATCTCGTATCTCGTATCTCGTATCGCGGATACAAAAAAGCCTCGCAATAGCGAGGCTTTGAAAATCTTCTGCTCTTAACTAGAGAGCATTAACGCAAGGTCTGAATTACTTCAGCATACCTTCGTTAGAGTTCTCACGAACGTGCTTAAGAATAGACTTAACACCACGTGCGCTTGAAGCAACAACATTACCAGACGTCATGTAATCAGTGCCGCCAGCAAAGTCAGTCATGATAGCACCAGCTTCACGAGCGATTAGATCGCCAGCTGCTAGATCCCATGGCTTAAGGCCTAGTTCTAGGTAACCGTCAACACGGCCAGCTGCTAGGTAACATAGGTCAAGAGCTGGAGAACCAGTACGACGGAAATCAGCACAATCAACGAATAGACCAGAGATGATCTTCATGAAAGATTCAGAGTGTTGTTTTTGCTTGAATGGGAAACCAGTCGCTAGAACAGTACCTTGAAGGTCTTTAAGTTGAGTAACACGCATACGAGCGTTGTTAAGTTGAGCGCCAGCGCCACGTTGAGCTGTGAATAGCTCGTTTAGCATTGGGTCATAAACACAAGCAACTTCTGTACGACCGTTCATGCGAACAGCGATAGATACAGAGAAGTGAGGGAAACCTTTTACAAAGTTGTTGGTGCCATCTAGTGGGTCAACGATCCATTGTACGTCAGAATCTTTACCTTCAGTTAGGCCTGACTCTTCAGAAATAATGCTGTGCTCTGGGTAAGATGATTTGATTGTCTCAATGATCATGTACTCAGCTTCTTGAGCAATGTTAGTAACGTAATCGTTGTTACCTTTTAGAGACGATTCGATCTTATCAGTTGTTTCTAGAGATTTAGCAATATGGTTGCCAGCTTTACGCGCAGCGCGTATCGCAATGTTTAGCATTGGATGCATATGGTTTTTCCCACAAGATGTTAAAGAACAATTTAAAGCGGCGGCGAGTATACCAAAGTTTCCCCAAAAGGGAAGTGGTTATTTTTTGAACTCTTGATTTCACATTCCGAGAAGGGTCTGACCATTTTACTTAGCTATGTGTTAATATCTCGCGATTATTTTTAAAGTGGTGTCATATAGCATGTTAGACAATGTAAAAGTCGTTCTGGTTGGTACGTCTCATTCGGGAAATATCGGATCAGCAGCTCGCGCAATGAAAGTGATGGGTTTGAGTCAGTTAGTTCTTGTAGACCCTCAATGTGAAGTTGACGAGCAGACCTTAGCACTGGCTGCGGGTGCAGGTGACATCGCGGAAAACGCGACCATCGTTTCTACACTGGATGAAGCAGTAAAAGACTGTGGTTTGGTGGTTGGTTCGAGTGCACGCTCTCGTACGCTTGAATGGCCAATGCTTGAGCCGCGTGAATGTGGACAAAAATTTGCAGTTGAAGGTCAAAAGCACCCTGTAGCGTTAGTGTTCGGCCGTGAGCGTACTGGCTTAACCAATGATGAGCTTCAGAAGTGTCATTTCCATGTATGTATTCCTGCAAACCCAGAATACAGCTCACTAAACCTAGCAATGGCAGTACAGACTCTTAGCTATGAAGTGCGTGTAGCACACCTTGATATGGTGGCGAGCCAGTACCAGCCGCAGCAACAAGATGAGTACCCTCGTCACGAAGAACTAGAAATGTTCTATGAGCACCTTGAAAAAGTGATCATTGATACCCAATTTATTTCTAAGGATAAGCCGGGTCAGGTGATGAATAAGCTACGTCGTTTGTTCAGTCGAGCTCGTCCAGAGCTGCAAGAGATCAACACTCTACGCGGCATTTTGACTTCAATTGAGAAGAGCAAAAACGACAAATAAAGCCCATGCAAACCCTAAGGGTGAATACCTGACTAAAATAGTCAACTAAATACTTGACCAATTTAGTCGGGTATGGGAAAATTCCAACCACATAAACAATGTGGATACGGTGTGATATGAAACTTACATCTAAAGGAAGATATGCGGTAACAGCTATGCTAGATGTAGCACTGCATTCGCAAAAAAGCCCAGTTCCTCTGGCTGATATTTCAGAGCGACAAGGCATCTCGTTATCTTACTTAGAACAACTTTTTTCTAAGTTACGTAAAGCTGGCTTGGTTGCTAGTGTTCGTGGTCCTGGCGGTGGTTACCGTTTAGGTGCTGAAGCGAGCGACATCGCTGTCGGAACTGTAATTGCTGCAGTTGACGAATCAGTCGATGCAACTAAGTGTCACGGTCGAGCAGATTGCCAAGGTGGTACTCGTTGTTTAACTCACACTTTATGGCGTGATTTAAGCTCCCGAATCAGCAGCTTCTTAAACGACATTACGCTCGGTGAGCTAATGAAAGATAACGAAGTTTTAGAGATTTCTGATCGTCAAGATATCGATCTTGCGGTTAATAATGGTTTTGCACATAAAAATACGAGCACTACAACGATTAGTGCAGCACCTCACGGTGTTAATGCCCGCTCTTAGCGGTCAGTTTTTACATTGGAGTAGAAAATGAAACTGCCTATTTACTTTGACTATTCAGCTACATGCCCAGTCGATCCACGTGTTGCTGAAAAAATGGTTCAGTGCATGACGATGGACGGTAACTTCGGTAACCCTGCATCTCGTTCACACCGTTACGGCTGGCAGGCAGAAGAATCAGTAGATAATGCTCGTGAGCAAATTGCCGATCTACTAAATGCAGACCCACGTGAGATTGTTTTCACGTCAGGTGCTACAGAGTCAGATAACCTTGCTATCAAAGGTGCTGCGCACTTTTACGAGAAGAAAGGTAAGCACGTAATCACGTGCAAAACAGAACACAAAGCGGTTCTTGATCCATGCCGCCAATTAGAGCGTGAAGGTTTTGAGGTGACATACCTTGAGCCAGAAGCAAACGGCATCATTGATCTAGACAAGCTACAAGCTGCAATGCGTGAAGATACTGTTCTAGTTTCTATCATGCACGTAAACAACGAGATTGGTGTAATCCAAGATATCGGTGCAATCGGCGAATTATGTCGTGCACGCAAGATTATCTTCCACGTTGATGCGGCGCAGTCTGCGGGTAAAATCCCACTAGACGTAAAAGAGATGAAAGTTGATCTTATCTCTATGTCTGCACACAAAGCATACGGCCCTAAAGGCATCGGCGCTTTGTACGTTCGTCGTAAGCCACGTATTCGCCTTGAAGCGCAAATGCACGGTGGCGGTCATGAACGTGGTTTCCGTTCTGGTACGCTTGCTACTCACCAAATCGTGGGTATGGGCGAAGCGTTTGCTATCGCTAAGCAAGACATGCAGAAAGATTACGATCACGCACTAGCACTTCGTGAGCGCCTATTGAAAGGTGTTCAAGATCTAGAAGCTGTAACCGTAAACGGCGACTTAGACCAACGTGTACCACACAACCTAAACGTGAGCTTCGCTTTCGTTGAAGGTGAGTCTCTGCTTATGTCTTTAAAAGACCTAGCGGTATCATCAGGTTCTGCATGTACATCAGCAAGCCTAGAGCCTTCATACGTTCTACGTGCTCTTGGTCTAAACGATGAACTGGCACACAGCTCAGTACGTTTCTCATTCGGCCGTTTCACAACGGAAGAAGAAATCGACTACGCGATTGCACAAATCCGTGTAGCGGTAAACAAATTACGCGACATGTCTCCTCTATGGGATATGTATAAAGAAGGGATTGATTTGAACACTGTTGAGTGGGCTCATCACTAATCTCACGGAAATAGAGGATTCGAGGTAACTATCATGGCATATAGCGAAAAAGTAATTGATCACTACGAAAACCCACGTAACGTAGGTTCGTTTGATAAAGAAGACCCAAGTGTAGGTAGCGGCATGGTTGGCGCACCGGCTTGTGGTGACGTAATGAAACTGCAAATCAAAGTATCTGCAGAAGGTATTATTGAAGACGCAAAATTCAAGACTTACGGTTGCGGTAGCGCAATCGCTTCTAGCTCACTGGTTACAGAGTGGGTTAAAGGTAAAAGTATTGATGAAGCTGCTGCTATTAAAAACTCTGAAATCGCAGAAGAGCTTGAGTTGCCACCAGTGAAAGTTCACTGTTCAATTCTTGCTGAAGATGCAATCAAAGCAGCTGTTGCGGATTACAAAAAGAAGCACTAATCGCTTCAATACCGTAATTACGTCGACAAAATAAGTAATATTTGGGAGCACCCTTTGTGCTCCCACCTGAGTTCTCAATTTATATAAAACACAAGGTTGTAGTATGGCCATCACCATGACAGATACGGCAGCAAGCCGAGTTCAAGCTTTCCTAGATAACCGTGGTAAAGGTCTCGGGTTACGCTTAGCAGTAAAAACTACTGGCTGTTCGGGTATGGCGTATGTACTGGAATTCGTTGACGAGCTTAACGAAGAAGACGAAGTGTTTGAGCACTCAGGTGTTAAGGTCATCATTGATCCAAAGAGCCTAGTATACCTAGACGGTACTGAGCTTGATTATGTAAAAGAAGGCCTAAACGAAGGTTTTGAATTCAACAACCCGAACGCGAAAGGCGAATGTGGTTGTGGTGAGAGCTTCAATGTTTAAACGCTTGAATCGTTAAGCGTTGTAAGCGAAGAATAAAATTAGGCTCTGAACAAAGAGCCTAAACTTAGGACCACCTTTACATGAATCATTTCGAATTATTTGGGCTACCACTTCAGTTTCAACTGGATGGTAGCCTTCTTTCTTCTCAGTTTAGAGATCTGCAACGCCAATTCCATCCTGATAAATTTGCGATAGCTTCTGAGCGTGACCGCTTATTAGCCGTGCAAAAAGCGGCACAAATCAACGATGCGTACCAGGTATTGAAGAATCCAATCAGCCGAGCAGAATACCTGCTAGTTCAACACGGTGAAGACATTCGTGGCGAACAACAAACCATGCAAGATCCGATGTTCCTGATGGAGCAAATGGAACTGCGTGAAGAGCTGGAAGATATCGCAGACAGTTCTGATCCCGAAGATGCGCTATTTGCATTTGAAGGCAAGGTTAGCAAAATGTATAAACAACAATTAAGCGCTATCCAACAAGAACTCGAAAGCGAAGCTTGGCTAGAAGCTGCAGACCGAGTAAGAAAGCTTAAGTTTATTGCAAAATTAAAGAATGAAATCGAATTAGTTGAAGATCGTTTGATCGGCTAGTTTGTATAACAAGGACACATCCATGGCACTACTTCAGATTGCAGAACCAGGGCAAAGCGCCGCTCCTCACCAGCACAAGCTTGCTGTGGGTATTGATTTAGGTACAACAAACTCGTTGGTTGCTGCAGTACGCAGTGGCGAGGCAAGTACACTCGTTGATCAACAAGGTCGAAGCATTTTACCTTCAGTTGTTCACTATACGTCAGAGTCGTACACCACTGGCGATGAAGCTCGTGCTAACGCGCAGACTGACCCTAAAAATACCATTATCTCAGTTAAGCGATTAATCGGTCGTTCACTGTCAGATATTCAACAGCGATACCCGTCTCTGCCATATCAGTTTGAAGAAAGTGATAATGGTTTACCTGTGATCCGCACAGAACAAGGCAACAAGAACCCAATCCAGGTTTCTGCTGATATTCTACGAGCGCTTGGCCAACGTGCTGAGTCTACGCTAGGCGGTGAGTTATCTGGCGCCGTAATTACGGTTCCTGCGTATTTTGATGATGCACAGCGTGCTGGTACGAAAGACGCGGCTCAACTTGCTGGTCTTCACGTGTTACGTCTTCTTAATGAACCTACTGCGGCAGCGATTGCTTACGGTCTGGATTCAGGTAAAGAAGGGGTGATTGCGGTTTATGACCTTGGCGGTGGCACGTTTGATATCTCTATCTTACGCCTGTCTAAAGGTGTTTTTGAAGTATTAGCAACGGGTGGCGACTCTGCATTAGGCGGAGACGACTTTGACCACTTGATCGCAGAGCACTTCCAAGAGCAAATGGGCTTATCAGAGCTAACCGCAGAACAGAATCGTATTCTTCTAGATGCAGCAACAGAAGCGAAGATAGGCTTATCTGACGCTGAAAGCGTTAATGTTGAAGTGTTGGGTTGGGCTGGTTCATTAACTCGTGAAGAGTTTGAAGAGATCATCAAGCCACTGGTTAAGAAAACACTGCTTTCGTGCCGTCGTGCATTGAAAGATGCTGAAGTTGACGCGGATGATGTTCTAGAAGTCGTGATGGTCGGCGGTTCAACTCGTACATTGCTTGTCCGTGAAATGGTGGGTGACTTTTTTGGTCGTACGCCATTAACCAGCATTAACCCAGATGAAGTGGTTGCGATTGGTGCTTCTATCCAAGCGGATATCTTAGTCGGTAACAAGCCTGACTCTGAAATGCTGCTGCTTGATGTTATTCCTCTTTCCCTAGGTATCGAAACGATGGGTGGCTTGGTCGAAAAGATCATTCCACGCAATACCACTATCCCTGTTGCTCGCGCACAAGAATTTACCACGTTCAAAGACGGTCAAACTGCAATGACAGTGCACACCGTGCAAGGCGAACGTGAGATGGTTGATGACTGTCGTTCATTGGCTCGTTTTGCTCTAAACGGTATTCCACCAATGGCGGCTGGTGCGGCGCATATTCGTGTGACTTACCAAGTAGACGCTGATGGCCTGCTATCGGTTACTGCTATGGAGAAGAGCACAGGTGTTCAAGCTGAAATTCAGGTTAAACCGTCTTACGGCTTAAGCGATAATGAAGTGGCGAGCATGCTGAAAGATTCGATGACGTTTGCTAAAGAAGACATGCAAGCGCGTGCTCTAGCTGAGCAACGTGTAGAAGCAGATCGTGTTATCGAAGGTCTTATTGCAGCAATGCAAGCTGATGGCGATGAGCTGCTTGATGAGCAAGAAAAACAGCTCCTTCTGCAAGCTATTGAAGCACTGATTGAAGTGCGTAATGGCGAAAGCGCTGATGCCATCGAACTAGAAATTAAGAATACCGACAAAGCGAGCCAAGACTTTGCTTCTCGTCGTATGGATAAATCAATTCGAGCTGCACTGTCAGGTCAGTCAGTCGATAATATTTAATAGTTAGAGAATAGATAAACATGCCAAAGATTATTGTTTTACCTCACGAAGATCTATGTCCAGAAGGCGCTGTTTTAGAAGCAAAAACTGGTGAGACGGTTCTTGATGTTGCATTGAAGGCCGGTATTGGTATTGAACACGCATGTGAGAAGTCGTGTGCATGTACTACATGTCACGTCGTGATTCGTGAAGGTTTCGACTCTTTAGAAGAGAGTGATGACCTAGAAGACGACATGCTAGATAAAGCATGGGGTTTAGAGATGGAATCTCGCCTTGGTTGCCAAGCTAAAGTAGCTGATTCGGATCTTGTTGTAGAGATTCCAAAGTACACGTTGAACTTAGCTTCTGAAGAGCATTAAGAAATAAGCTCGACTAAAACTGTTAGTAAAGCTGGCATAGAATATAAGTCACTAAGATGACAAATCGTCGCTGATAAAGATAAGGAAATGTTATGAGTTTGAAATGGATTGATTCGCGAGATATTGCGATTGAACTATGTGATTTATACCCAGATACCGATCCTAAAACAGTACGCTTCACGGACTTGCATCAATGGGTGCTAGATCTTGAAGATTTTGATGATGAGCCGAATCACTCGAATGAGAAAATTCTAGAGGCCATTATATTGTGCTGGATGGATGAGATGGATTAATCCTCTTGTCTAATCACTTGGTCGCGGGTTGGTATCAGTCCAATGTAAAACGCAGCCAAGTTAACAATTCTTACTAAAAAAAGCGGACCTTATGGTCCGTTTTTTTATCAAAATGACATTTTCCTCCTACATAATGCTAACATCAGTGCGCTAATAAAAAACAATCAGAATCACATACTCAAAGTGGTTCATGACAAGGAGAAATCATGTCTACACAGATGTCAGTATTTTTAAGTCAAGAAGCTGCCCAGCCTCAGTGGGGAGCAAGAGCTATTTTATCGTTCTCAGAAGCGGGAGCGACAATTCACATTGGTGAAGGCCACGATCTAGGCGCGGTTCAACGTGCGGGTCGTACGCTTGACGGACAAGGTATCGCATTGGTTGCACTTAGCGGTAAAGGCTGGGATCTAGAAAGTGTTTGGGCTTTTTACCAAGGCTACCGTGGACCAAAGAAAAAGAATGCATTGGAGTGGGATACTCTAGCTGAAGCTGATCAGGTTGAATTGGAAGCACGTATCCGCGCGACAGATTGGACGCGTGACATCATCAACAAAACGGCTGAAGAAGTTGCCCCTCGTCAATTAGCGACAATGGCAGCTGAATACATCAAGTCAGTGGCACCAGCAGGCACTGTTAAAGCGAAAATCGTTAAAGACAAAGATCTCCTAACTGAAGGTTGGGAAGGCATTTATGCGGTAGGCCGCGGCTCTGAACGTACTTCTGCAATGCTTCAACTGGACTTCAACCCTACCGGCGATGAAAACGCACCCGTGTTTGCTTGTCTTGTGGGTAAAGGTATCACTTTCGACTCAGGCGGTTACAGCATTAAGCCAGGTCAATTCATGACAGCAATGAAGGCTGACATGGGTGGCGCCGCGACTATTACCGGTGGTTTAGGTCTTGCGATTGAACGTGGCCTGAACAAGCGCATCAAGCTTATCTTATGTTGTGCAGAGAATATGATCTCTGGTCGTGCATTGAAGCTTGGCGACATCATTACTTACAAAAATGGTAAGACTGTCGAGATCATGAATACCGATGCGGAAGGTCGTTTAGTTTTGGCTGATGGCCTGATGTTCGCAAGCGCTCAGAATCCTGAGTTGATCATCGACTGTGCAACGCTAACTGGCGCGGCTAAAAATGCATTAGGTAACGACTACCACGCATTATTGAGCTTTGATGATGAGTTGTCTCATCAAGCACTAACGGCTGCGAACCAAGAGAAAGAAGGTCTATGGCCATTGCCGCTTGCTGATTTCCACCGTGGTATGTTGCCTTCAAACTTTGCTGATCTTTCAAACATCAGCTCTGGTGATTACACTCCGGGTGCAAGTACAGCTGCCGCGTTCCTTTCTTACTTTGTAGATGACTACAAAAAAGGTTGGATTCACATGGATTGCGCGGGTACTTACCGCAAGTCATCAAGTGATAAGTGGGCTGCAGGCGCGACCGGTATGGGTGTTCGTACACTGGCTCGTCTTCTTATCGACCAAGCAAAATAATAATAAGAGTGAGCGGTATTTCGATACCGCTTATTCATAAACTCAGATCGAATGATCTTAGTAATTTCAGTATTTAATAACAAAAAAATGAAGTGAAGGAATCCCTATGGCTCTAGAAAGAACGTTCTCAATTGTTAAGCCGGATGCAGTTAAGCGTAACCTTGTCGGTGAAATCTACCACCGCATTGAAAAAGCTGGCCTACAGATTATTGCCGCTAAAATGGTTTCTCTTACAGAAGCGCAAGCAAGTGGCTTCTATGCAGAACATGAAGGTAAAGAGTTCTTTGGACCACTAAAAGAGTTCATGACTTCTGGTCCTATCATGGTTCAAGTACTTGAAGGCGAAAATGCGATCGCTCGTTACCGTGAACTAATGGGTAAAACTAACCCAGAAGAAGCTGCATGCGGCACTATCCGTGCTGACTACGCAATCAGCATGCGTTACAACTCAGTACACGGCAGTGATAGCCCTGAATCTGCGGCTCGCGAAATCGAATTCTTCTTCCCAGAATCTGAAATTTGCCCGCGTCCAGCTGAATAAGCAGACAACAGCAAGTCTCAATAAAGGCTTCACTTCGGTGAAGCCTTTTTCATTTCTGGTGAGTTCTCGTGTCATTCCTGAGAGTGAAGAAGGAGCATATCAGGAGTCTGAGTTTACTATTGGAGATTCCAGATACCTCGTTCCTCGGTTCTGGAATGACGAACAAGTCGCGTTAGTAGGGCGCGAGTATTAGGTGGTTAAAGCCCGTCATTCCCGAAAGCGACGGAGGAGCGTAATCGGGAATCTCTCTTTGAATTGGCCAAACTTAAGCAGGTAAATTTGACTGTGTAAATTTTAATCACTTAAGTTTGAATGTCTTAGTAAACACAAGGTTTTACAGTGCTTGTTGAAGTTGCGTAAAGGCTGTACAATTCGCGCCCTTAATTATTGTTCCGTCATTGAGAGGCATCATGACCACAGCTAAAGTCAATCTACTCGATTTTGATCGTAAAGGTCTTCGTAAATTTTTCACAGAAGAACTGAATGAGAAAGCGTTTCGAGCAGAGCAAGTGATGAAGTGGATTTATCACTTCGGTGTCGATGACTTCGAACAAATGAACAACATCAACAAAAAGTTACGTGAGAAACTGCTGCATCGCTGTGAGATTGTTGCACCTATCGTTTCTGAAGCTCAGCACTCTGCGGATGGCACCATTAAATGGGCGATGAGCGTTGGTGACCAAGACGTTGAGACTGTATACATCCCAGATGGTGATCGTGCGACGCTATGTGTATCTTCGCAAGTAGGTTGTGCGCTTGAATGTAAATTCTGCTCTACGGCTCAACAAGGCTTCAACCGTAACCTGAAAGTTTCAGAGATCGTTGGTCAAATCTGGCGTGCTGCACGTGAAATCGGTTTAGAGAAAGAAACGGGTCGTCGTCCAATTACTAACGTCGTAATGATGGGTATGGGTGAACCTCTATTGAACATGAAGAACCTAATTCCATCATTGGAGCTGATGCTTGATGATCTAGGTTTCTCACTGTCTAAGCGTCGTGTAACAGTATCAACATCTGGTGTTGTTTCTGGTCTTGATCAGATGACAGACAACATCGATGTAGCTCTGGCGATTTCTCTACACGCACCAAACGATGCACTACGTAGCCAAATCATGCCAATCAACGATCGTTGGGATATCCAAGACTTCCTAGCATCGGTTCGTCGCTACATTGCTTCTTCAAATGCTAACCGCGGCAAAGTAACGGTTGAGTACGTTCTGTTGGATCATGTGAATGATGATATGGACCACGCTCGTGAACTTGCTGAGCTAATGAAAGATACGCCTTGTAAGATCAACTTGATTCCATTTAACCCTTATCCGGGTTCGCCTTATAAGAAGCCAAGCAACTCTCGTATTGATCGCTTCCAAAAAACGCTGATGGAATACAACTACACAGTTACGGTTCGTAAAACTCGTGGTGATGATATTGATGCCGCATGTGGTCAGCTGGTTGGTGATGTTATTGATAGAACCAAGCGTACTAAAATGCTGAAAGCCGCCTCTGAAGCTAACTTGATCGCAGGTGATGTGATTCAAGTAAAAGCGGTTTAAATACCATTTAGATCTAAACAAGCCAGAAGGATTCCTTCTGGCTTGTTGCTTTTCTGGAAGGTGAATTTCCAATAATTGGATTTTTTCCCCATGCTTTCTTACATTTTTCGTCAAATTTTGGACAAAACCATGAGCTGACGGTAAATTTTGTTTAAAGTGTTTTTGCCTTGCAATGGCATTAGCTTATGATTAACTCATCTTAAATTAATTTAAGTGCTCGCTTGTTACCCGGTAATCGTCAATGTGTCTATTTAGGTTGGCTACTTGATAAACTAGCTTCCTGAGAAGGTCATCCATAGTCAATGGGTGATGTTCGTCTTTAAGGGTTGATGATTTAGATAACAGGAAAAATTCCACATAAAGTGGGTTGTTAGATTGAGCTTAAACGACAATAAAAATGCTCTCATCAACCTGCGATAATACTTTAGAAGTTCACTCTCTATGAACACAGAACACGAAACACAAACAAAAGAAACTGTCGCTCCAGAAATCGAAGCGGGAACGCTGCTTAAAAATAAACGAGAATCTCTTGGTTTAACACAAAAGCAGATTTCTGATCGTTTAAAGCTGCGCGTTACGCTGATCCAACAAATTGAAGAAAACCAATTCGAGTCAGATCAAGTTGCAACCTTTATGCGTGGCTACATTCGTTCATACGCGAAATACGTCAATCTTGACGAAAAGGTCGTATTGAGTGCACTCCATCATGCTGGTGACGCTCAACATCAAGAACAAGAAATGTTGAGCTTTTCTCGTAAGACCAAAACCGAGAAGCACAACAGCCGTATTATGATCCTTACTTGGAGCATTTTTGCGGTAATTGCGGGTATCTCCTCACTGTGGTGGTGGCAGAACCAACAACAAGACACCCTATCTCAATCTTTAGCTAATACTGAAAGCTCAGAAGAGCTAGCTGTAGAAGAATCACTTGCCCCTGAATTCACCTCTTTAGAAGTGATTGAAGCTGAACAAAATGAAGAGGGTACTTCTGTTGTTGAAGGTACTGATGACCTTGCTGCGATAAGCGATGCGGAAGATTCTGTTACTTTAACTGACGAAACTACTGCACAGCAAGCAACAGAGACAGAACCAACTGCTGAAGTTGCTGTTAATACTGAAATTGCTGTTAATGCAGAAGCTGTTGAAGCAAGCACTGCGCCTGAAGCTGTGATTAACGAGTTAGTGATGCAGTTCTCTGCTGATTGCTGGATCCAAGTGAAAGATGCTTCGGGCAAAACCTTGTCGACTGGCATCAAAAAAGCAGGCCAGTCGTTAAATCTATCAGGAACTGCGCCATATAAAGTGATTCTAGGTGCGCCAGAGGGCGTATCGATGACATTTGCAAGTGAACCTGTCGACCTTTCTGGGTATACTTCAGGCAAAGTAGCTAGAATAACCTTACCTTAGAGTTAATATGCAACACGAATCTCCTATTATTCGTCGCAAATCAACCCGTATTTATGTGGGTGATGTGCCGATCGGTGATGGTGCACCAATTGCTGTGCAATCCATGACCAACACAAGAACAACAGATGTAGCCGCGACCGTTGCTCAAATTAGAGCTCTGGAAAAAGTTGGCGCTGATATCGTTCGCGTATCTGTACCGACTATGGATGCAGCTGAAGCCTTTAAGCTAATCAAGCAGCAGGTCTCTGTTCCTTTGGTTGCTGATATTCACTTCGACTACCGTATCGCACTTAAAGTGGCTGAATACGGCGTTGACTGTCTGCGTATCAACCCAGGTAACATCGGTAACGAAAGCCGCATTCGCTCTGTTGTGGATTGTGCTCGTGATATGAATATCCCGATTCGTATTGGTGTTAACGGCGGTTCTCTTGAAAAAGAGATCCAAGAGAAATACACAGAGCCTACAGCAGAAGCGCTTGTTGAATCTGCAATGCGTCACGTCGACATCCTAGACCGTTTGAACTTTGATCAATTTAAAGTCAGCGTTAAGGCGTCTGATGTATTCCTAGCCGTCGGTTCTTACCGTTTGCTTGCTAAGCAGATTGATCAACCTCTTCACCTTGGCATTACCGAAGCGGGTGGTGCGCGTGCAGGTTCTGTGAAGTCAGCGGTAGGTTTAGGCATGCTTCTCTCTGAAGGTATCGGCGATACGCTGCGTATTTCGCTCGCGGCTGATCCTGTTGAAGAGATCAAAGTTGGCTTTGATATTCTTAAATCTTTGCGCATTCGCTCGCGTGGCATCAACTTCATTGCGTGCCCGAGCTGTTCTCGTCAAGAGTTCGATGTTATTAACACCGTTAATGCCCTTGAAGAGCGCCTAGAAGACGTGATTACTCCAATGGATGTATCTATCATCGGTTGTGTGGTTAACGGCCCTGGTGAAGCTGAAGTGTCTCACTTAGGTCTAGCTGGTAGTGCACGTAAGAGTGCTTTTTACGAAGACGGTAAGCGTCAGAAAGAGCGCTTCGATAACGATGACCTTGTCGACAAACTTGAAGCTAAGATTCGTGCAAAAGCATCAGTGCTTGATAAAGCAAATCGCATTGATGTAGAAAACTTAGAAGATTAATACAACGCGATGGGGTGTGATTGTCTATTCGCACTGATACCTGGTCGTGAGAAATTACGGAATAAATACTGTGGCTAAAAATATCCAAGCAATTCGAGGCATGAACGACTGCCTTCCAACTCAATCACCACTGTGGCAGAAAGTAGAAAGCGCAGTTAAAAGTGTGGTGAGCGCATACGGTTACAACGAAGTACGTATGCCTATCGTTGAAGAAACAAACCTATTTAGCCGTGCGGTTGGTGAAGAGACAGACGTTGTTTCTAAAGAGATGTACACCTTTGATGACCGCAATGGTGACAGTCTAACGCTGCGTCCAGAAGGAACAGCAGGTTGTGTACGTTCATGTATTCAAAATAGCCTTATTAACCGTGATGAACAGCGCCTATGGTACATGGGCCCAATGTTCCGTCACGAGCGTCCTCAAAAAGGTCGTTACCGTCAATTCCACCAATGTGGTGTTGAAGTGTTTGGCCTAGACGGCCCAGATGTTGACGCTGAACTTATTATGATGACAGCACGTCTATGGCGTGAACTAGGTATCGATAAACACGTTCGTCTTGAATTGAACTCAATCGGTTCTCAAGAAGATCGCGTAAGCTACCGTACTGCGTTAGTGGCTTTCCTTGAGCAACACATTGATGTGCTAGATGAAGACTGCAAACGTCGCATGCACACTAACCCTCTACGTGTTCTGGATACTAAGAACCCGGATGTTCAAGCTATCTTAGGTGACGCACCTCGACTATCTGAATATCTAGGTGAAGAATCGAAGCAACATTTTGCTGGTTTGTGTGAACTTCTTGACGCTGTTGGTATCGAATACCAAGTTAACGAGCGTCTAGTACGCGGCCTAGATTACTACAACCGCACCGTATTTGAGTGGATCACAGACAGCCTTGGTGCCCAAGGTACAGTATGTGGTGGTGGCCGTTACGATGGTCTTGTTGAACAACTCGGCGGCAAAGCAACCAATGCGGTTGGCTTCGCTATGGGTCTAGAGCGTCTAGTCCTTATGATGGAAACGCTAGAACTTACAGAAGTTCGTCGTAGTGTTGACGTATACATGGTTGCTGCTGGCGAAGGTACAATGATCGCGGGCATGCAGTTAGCGAATCAATTACGCGATAACGTTGAAGGCGTACGTGTGATGAACCACTTCGGTGGTGGTAACTTCAAGAAGCAATTCAAACGTGCTGACAAAGTAGGTGCTGTTGTGGCGTTGGTACTTGGTGAGAACGAGGTTGCTGACAATACAGTTGTGCTAAAAGATTTGGTTGGCGGTGTGCAAGAAACCGTGTCTCAAGCGGAAGTTGCAGAGAAAGTTGCTGCGCTAATCTAGTTAGCCATTGAGCAAACGCTCATCATGAATATTAACGTCAGCACTATGCTGGCGTTTAAAGAATTAAAGAGGACAGGAAGTGGAACTTTACGATAGCGAAGAGCAACAAGTTGAAGCCATTAAAGATTGGTGGAAAGAGAACGGTAAAGCCGTAATCTTTGGTGCGGTTATTGGTTTAGGTGGTCTATTCGGTTGGCGCTATTACCAAGACTCAGTCGTTGAAGCGCGTGAAGCAGCTTCAGAAAGCTACACCTCTGTAATTTCAGCTCTTGATACTAAGGGCGTTGATGCTCAATCTGATATTCAAGCTTTCATCGACGCAAACAAAGACGCTGAATACTCTGTTCTTGCTGCTATGCAATTAGCTAAAGCGCAAGTTCAAGCGGGTGACCTTGCAGCAGCACTTGAACAGCTTGAGTGGGCAAAATCGGCAACTAAGGACGCGGCATTAGCACCACTACTTACTTACCGTGTTGCTCGTATCAAAGCTGAGCAAGGTGAATTTGACGCAGCATTGACTGATCTTGAAGCGATGACTGACGAATCTTGGACTGGCCGTGTTGCTGAACTGCGTGGTGATATCTCACTTCGTAAAGGCGACACAGATGCAGCTTACAGTGCTTACTCTGAAGCTCAACAAGCTGCTGATGCGAGCCAAACGCTTCAAATCAAACTTGACGACCTAGCTAAATAAGGCGCTTTGAATGAAGAAGATGTTTCCAAAAGCGGCGTTGTGTGCGATTGCTCTTGGCCTGCTAGCGGGCTGTGCAAGTGAAGAAGACACCGTAATCATGGCACCAGTACCAACGGTAAACAGCGAGTTTACTCCTAGCCAGGAATGGTCTACGTCGGTTGGTGATGGTGTTGGTCACTACTTTTCAAAACTAACGCCGGAATTGGCTTACGACAAAGTATTTGTTGCAAGCCGTGAAGGTATGGTTAAAGCGCTTGACCCTGAAACAGGTAAAGAGCTTTGGAAAGTCGATCTTGAGAAAGAAGTACTGGCTCGTTTATCGGGTGGCTTAACGGCAGCTTACGGTAAGGTATTTGTTGGTTCTGAAAATGGCGAAGTGATCGCGCTGGATGAATCAACCGGTGAAGAGCTGTGGCGTGTATCAGTGAATGGTGAGGTGCTTGCATCCCCTGCAACTGAAAGCAACATGGTTATTGTTCATACCAGTCGTGGCATGTTGACCGCGTTAGATCAAGAAAGCGGTGAGCAAAAATGGACCATCAGTACCGAAGTACCAAGCCTAACACTTCGTGGCGATAGCTCGCCTGTTACTGTTTCAGGTGGTGTATTCTGGGGTACGGCAAATGGTCGTTTAGCCGCAGCTATCGTTGATCGTGGTCAGCTTATTTGGCAACAGCCAGTAGGCACGCCAAAAGGTGCAACGGAAATCGATCGTTTAGTTGATGTGGATGCATCACCGGTTGTTCTTGGTGGCACCCTGTATACCGTAGGTATCAATGGTCAGCTGATTGCTATCGATCTTCGTTCTGGTAAGCCAGTTTGGAAACGTAACTACTCGTCAGCGATTGATTTAGCGAGTGATGGTAGCCGTTTGTTCGTTGTGACTGACAAAGACCATGTGGTTGCGGTTGATGCGCGTAGTGGTACTGAACTGTGGAGCACTCCATTGTTAGAAAACCGCTTACTGACAGCACCTGCTATTATTAATGGTTATGTAGTTGTTGGTGATACTGAAGGTTATCTGCACTGGTTAGATCGTTCATCGGGTGAGTTTGTTGCTCAACAGTTGGTCGATGATAGCGGCTTTGCGGTTGCGCCAATTGAAATGCCTGAAGGCTACTTAGTGACGACTCGCAATGGCGATGTAAAGAAACTAACGATTAGCCAATAAAAGCGTGATATAATTCACAGTCGGCTCCTGGTTGGTAACAGCTAGGAGCCGTTTTGTTGTTATAAATTAATAAACCGTGTGGTTATAGGTAAGAGTTTAAACTTGCGATCAAGTGCTTACCTATAACTACATTTAGAGAAGAAATTGTAGAGGTTGTTATGGTACCTGTTGTTGCTCTAGTAGGGCGTCCGAACGTAGGTAAATCTACGTTATTTAACCGATTGACTCGAACTCGTGATGCATTGGTTGCGGATTTCCCTGGCTTAACGCGTGACCGTAAATACGGTCATGCTCATTTTAGCGAGCATGACTTTATTGTTATCGACACTGGTGGTATCGACGGTACCGAAGAAGGTGTTGAAACTAAAATGGCTGAACAGTCGCTAGCGGCGATTGATGAAGCTGATGTCGTTCTATTTATGGTAGATGGCCGTGCGGGTCTAACACCTTCAGACGTAGCTATTGCTAAGCACCTTCGTCAACTAGAAAAGCCTTCAATGCTAGTAGTAAACAAGGTTGATGGTATCGACCCTGATGCTGCAAGTGCTGATTTCTGGCAACTAGGCGTAGAAGACATGTACCAAATCGCTGCAGCGCACGGTCGTGGTGTAACTGCGTTGATTGATCTTGCTCTAAACCCATTCGCTGAAGCGTTAAAAGCTGAGAATGGCGAAGTAAGCGATTTAACTGAATTTGAAGACGAAGAAGAAGAGCAAGTTGATTTCACTGAAGAAGAAGCGGAAGAAGAATTCAAGCGCCTTCAAGATCAACCGATTAAGCTAGCGATCATTGGTCGTCCTAACGTAGGTAAATCAACACTAACTAACCGTATTCTTGGTGAAGAACGTGTTGTTGTTTACGATATGCCAGGTACAACTCGTGACTCTATCTACATTCCGATGCAGCGTGATGAGCGTGAATACGTTCTGATTGATACTGCGGGTGTTCGTCGCCGTAAAAATATCAACGAAACAGTTGAGAAGTTCTCAGTGGTTAAAACACTGAAAGCGATTGAAGATGCTAACGTTGTATTACTGCTTATCGATGCTCGCGAGAACATCTCAGATCAAGATCTAAGCTTGTTAGGCTTTGCGTTGAATGCTGGTCGTTCAATTGTTATTGCCGTAAACAAGTGGGATGGCCTAGATAACGACGTTAAAGATCGTGTTAAGAAAGAACTAGATCGTCGTTTAGGTTTCGTTGATTTCGCACGTATTCACTTTATCTCTGCACTTCACGGTACTGGTGTTGGTCACTTGTTTGAGTCTGTTCAAGAAGCTTATAAGTCAGCAACGACTCGTGTTGGTACTTCTGTACTTACTCGTATCATGAAGATGGCGACTGATGATCACCAACCACCTATGGTTCGTGGTCGTCGTGTTAAATTGAAATACGCGCACGCTGGTGGCTACAACCCACCGATTATCGTTATCCACGGTAACCAAGTACGTAACTTGCCAGATTCATACAAACGATTCTTGATGAACTACTACCGTCGTTCACTAGAAATTATGGGTACACCTATTCGCATTCAATTCCAGAACAGCGAGAACCCATTTGAAGCTAAGACTAACAAGCTGACAATTTCTCAAGAACGTAAACGTAAACGTATGATGAGCATGGTTAAAGGTCGCAAGTAAACCTTTCCAATAGATTTGATACCCGAGCCTGTCTCGGGTATTTTTTTAAGTAAAATTCACGTTATCTGATAATCGCGTCTTTGATTCCGTTATCAGCTAGCGACTTAGACTAGATTCCAAAAGAAGAATGATATGACCACTAGCGATTTGATTACACCAGCGTCAGCAATCACACCAACCATCACTCAATTTTGTCATCAAACTTGGCTGCTAAATGCAAAAGCAGTGTACGTTGAAAGTGACGACAGCAAAACTTACTTGATCACTGACGTGACACCTTTCCACCCTGTGAGTCATATTTGGCCCGATCACCCAGCAGACCGAGGTTTTGTCAGCGTAGGTGGCGAACAGTATATTGTTGAAGATTGCCTTGTTGGTGCAATAGAGCAATCTACTGGAAATCTTTATATTGCAGCAGATATCCCTGTTAAGCGTGATACGGAAGGGTGGGCGTTTGTGGTTGTCCACCAACTACCTGTATCAGCTTCTATTATTAAAATTGGCGATGAAGTTGAGTTGTCGGTTGATAAAGAGCACCAAGCCAGTTTGAGCCGCGGTCATAGTGCCGGACATATTGCCTTCTTAGCCTTGAATAAAGTATTGGCTGAGAGTTACTGGCGTAAAGATGCGGATAGAAAAGATCCACTCGGCAGCTATGACTTCAATAGCTACGCACAGGTGACTAGCTTTGTGACTCCAGAGTTGTGTACCGATAAGTATCGTTTAGGTAAAACATTGAAGAAACGCGGTCTGAACGTTGCTGACATGCTAACGAACCTTGATGGCATTGAGGCCAATATCAACCAGATGATTGCAGGCTGGCTTGCTGAATCGACTCTTGTAACGATGAGACTAGAAGGTGAGTCGTTAACAGACTCTCGCTACTGGGAATGGCAACTAGATGACGAGACTTTAGTGTCTATTCCGTGTGGTGGTACTCACATCGACAATACTTCAGAACTTAAGGCATTGTCGGTTAAGTTAACCCAATTAGATGACCAACATATCGAAATGCAGACGTGTGTCTCTCGATGATCTCAATTAAAGATCGAAAATAGATTGTTCTGCATTGTTGGTTTTATTTGTTTGTTTCTAGTCATATATTCCATTGTAAATTGAAATGCAGTATATGTAACTTATGCTTTCGGTGTGTGGTGATATAAATATTCTTTTTGGGGTAGATCGCTGATCAAAGTAGATAAAGCAAAAGATCAACCTATGATCTTCGGTGGTGTGTTGTGGTAATTTAGTGTGTTAATATTGACCAGTATATAGGCTTGCATAAGAACAAGCTGTTCCCACCATATAATTGAAAGCTTTAGTGAATGAAACAACAATTTTTATTAGAAGGTCACCGAGCAGTAAACAGTTTGCTTCGAAAGCTTGCCCTTGGGTTGGATCGCAAAGAATTAAATCGCAAGATCATTCAACTCACCGAGCAGATTTTTGGTCAAAGGATGGCCTCTATCCTATTGCTAAACCCCGAATCGAATACATTACATTTAGAATATGCTCCAAACTTGCCTGATTTTTATAACCAGCAGATAGAAGGGGTGGGGGTTGGTGCCGGAATTGGTTCTTGTGGCGAAGCGGCGGCACTTAAGAAAGCTGTCATGGTCTCCAATATTAATGCACACCCGAATTGGATTCCTTTCTTAGCCTTAACCAATCAGGCCAATCTTCATGCATGTTGGTCAGTGCCAATCATCTCTTCACATGGTCACGTATTAGGTACCTTCGCAATTTACAGTCAGTACATCTCTGAACCTCATGAGTTTGAACTTGAGATCTTAGAGTTATTGGCTTCTCTGTATTCAGTCGCGCTTGAGAAGTATGAGTTAGAGAATCAACTCAACTTTTTTGCCAATCGGGACTCCCTAACACACAGTTTGAATCGCCGAGCATTGCTGAGAGAAGCCGAGCAGGTGTTAACTAACCGGTGTTTTACTGAAAAAGTGATGGCATGCCTGTTTGTTGATGTCGATAAATTTAAGTCAATAAACGATACGTTTGGCCACAGCTTTGGTGATGATGTGTTGTTAGCCGTTGCAAAAGTGCTTGATGAGGCAACGACTGCCTGTGCCAAGATAGGGCGCTATGGGGGCGATGAGTTTGTCGTGTTCTCTTGCTTTGATGATCAAGAAAGTGTGCTGAACTTTTATCGAAGCTTAGAAAGAACCTTGGAACAAGCGCTCTATATCGATGGCACTCAGTTTTCTGTCAGCGTTGGACTTTCTTATGATAAAGATCCTGAGTCATTGGAAGGCTTGATCGCACAAGCTGATAAGAACATGTACCAAATCAAGCAAGCTAAGTCTTAGCAGTAGTAGATTGTAAAAAAAGTAGTGAGTTAGGAAATGCTAATGAGTGAAAATATCTGCCCTAAGTGCCAATCAGAGCTAGGTTGGGATGGAAAGTATCACTGTGAAAGTTGTCAGGCACACTTTACTAAGGTTGGGTTTTGTCCTGAGTGCAGCAGCCAACTTGAGAAGCTTCAAGCCTGTGGTGCAGCGAGCTATTTTTGTAATGGTGAGTGTAATGAGCTTAAATCTAAATCGAGAGTAAAGTTCGAATTCCAACCAGCGGAATAGCCTTAAATTATTTGGTTTGAACGACAATCGGTGATGTTATACCAAAGACTCAATACCAAAGTGTTGGGTCTTTTTTGTATCTAATGAACCTAGAACTCGCTCTTAGCGACTCTTGTGGTCACTTTCGATTCAATCACACCGTCTTCAATTTGGGTGGTGATCACTTCACCGACTTCGATATCGTTAACGGATGATACAGTTTTACTCGATGCTGAATGGGTGATGCTGTAGCCACGTTTTAGGGTTGCTAATGGACTTACTGTTTCTAACTTCTCGGCAGCCATGGCTAGTTGGTGGCGAGTAGTTAGTAATGTCTTGTCCATTGCATCCAATAGCTTTTGCTCTGAACGTTGTAGATGCAGTTTCTGTTCACCAAGGCGTTTCACTGGCGAGTTCAGCTGAAGTTGGTGCTGCTTACGTTCAACACGCTGCGCATGCTGCTTTAGGTATTGAGTCATACCACGACGCAAACGCATGTCTAAGTCATCAAGCTGCTGACTCTGCTTTTGCAGTTGGTAGCTCGGGTGTTGTTTCTCTAAGCGGTATTTCAACGTCTGAGTTGATTGCGCTTGTTTGATTAACACATGACGAATCGCACTCACTAAACGAGCACGTTTAGACGCATAAGCTTGCTCTTTATGACTGTTGTCACGGCTAACTAATTCAGCGGCTGCTGATGGCGTTGGAGCACGCATATCTGCGACGAAATCCGCGATAGTGACATCGATTTCATGCCCAACGGCACTGATAATCGGGATCTGGCTTGCTGCAATGGTGCGAGCGACGATCTCATTATTAAAGCACCATAGATCTTCCAAAGAACCGCCGCCTCGGCCAACGATCAATACATCACACTCATTGCGTTCATTGGCACGCCCAATTGCTTGAGCAATTTGAATCGCCGCTTCTTCGCCCTGAACCATGGTTGGGTAAACCACAACAGGCAATGAAGGATCGCGTCTTTTCAGTATATCGAGAATATCGAAGAGGGCTGCGCCTGTTTTAGAGGTGATAACACCGACGCATTTAGGATGTTCTGGAAGAATTTGTTTACTGGACTGAGCAAATAAACCTTCCGCCGCCAAGTTCATCTTAAGTTTTTCAAACTCTTGCTGAAGCTTGCCGTCACCTTCTGGCTGCATGCTTTCGATGATCAGTTGATAGTCACCGCGTGGCTCATAAAGAGATAGGCGCGCTTTAACTAGCACTTGATTACCGTTCTGAGGCTTAAAAGTCACACGACGGTTATTGCCACGAAACATAGCGCACTTAACTTGAGCGCGAGAGTCTTTAAGCGTGAGGTACCAGTGACCAGAGACAGGTGCAGAGAAATTTGAGATTTCACCAACGAGCCAGACTATTCCCATTTCGTTTTCTAATAGGAGACGAACCTCTGAATTGAGGCGAGAAACAGTAAAGATGTTTGGATTGGTCATAGAAGCGCTATCTATCCTTGAAGGAAGGTCTTTCTCTTGGAATCTCACTGGGCGTGAGTATGGAAGATAGCGGCAATATAATACATAGCAAGGGGGTAAATGCAAATTAAAAGTATAAAAATGTGTAGCCAAGCGATTTCGTTGGCCGTATAATCCGTCCGCAATATCTAATCCAAATGCAGTTTGATTTTCCTTAATTGGCTGCCCTCATTAGGCGAAACGATGAGATTGGATTGTTTCTTTTTACTCCTATTATTGTGAGATATTGCAAATGCTAAGAATTGCCAAAGAAGCGCTGACATTCGACGACGTACTGCTAGTGCCAGCACACTCCACCGTTCTCCCTAATACAGCTGATCTTCGCACTCAGTTGACGAAGAATATTTTCCTAAACATCCCAATGATCTCTGCATCGATGGATACTGTGACAGAAGCTCGCCTAGCGATTGCACTGGCACAAGAAGGCGGAATAGGCTTCATTCACAAGAACATGTCTATTGAACAACAAGCTGAAATGGTTCGCCAGGTTAAAATTTACGAAGCAGGTGTAGTTTCTCACCCTGTTACTGTAAACCCTGACGCGACAATCGCTGATGTTGTAGCTCTTACTCAAAAACACGGTTTTGCCGGTTTCCCTGTTGTTACTGAAACAAACGAACTTGTTGGTATTATTACTGGCCGTGATGTTCGCTTTGTAACTGACCTTTCTAAGAAAGTTGACGTAGTAATGACGCCTAAAGCTCGCCTTGCTTCTGTTAAAGAAGGTGCAACTCGTGAAGAAGTTCAAGAGAAAATGCACGAAGCGCGTGTTGAAAAAGTTCTTGTTGTAAATGATGACTTCCAACTTACGGGAATGATCACTGCAAAAGATTTCCACAAAGCAGAACGTAAACCAAACGCTTGTAAAGATGAGCGCGGCAGCCTACGTGTAGGTGCAGCTGTTGGTGCTGGTGCTGGTAACGAAGAGCGCGTTGCTGCTCTAGTTGAAGCTGGCGTAGACGTTCTACTTATCGACTCTTCACACGGTCACTCTGAAGGCGTACTTAACCGTATCCGCGAAACTCGCGCTGCATACCCTGATCTACAAATCATCGGTGGTAACGTAGCAACTGGCGCTGGCGCTCGTGCTCTTATCGAAGCGGGTGTTAGTGCGGTTAAAGTAGGTATCGGCCCGGGTTCAATCTGTACGACTCGTATCGTTACTGGTGTTGGTGTTCCTCAAGTAACAGCAATCGCAGACGCGGCTGAAGTAGCTAACGAATACGGTATTCCAGTAATCGCAGATGGCGGCATTCGCTTCTCTGGCGATATCTGTAAAGCTATCGTTGCTGGCGCATCTTGTGTGATGGTTGGTTCAATGTTCGCAGGTACTGAAGAAGCACCGGGTGAAGTTATCCTTTACAACGGTCGTTCTTACAAGTCTTACCGTGGTATGGGTTCTCTTGGCGCTATGTCTCAAGGTTCTTCTGACCGTTACTTCCAATCTGACAACGCTGCAGACAAGCTTGTTCCAGAAGGTATTGAAGGTCGTATCGCATACAAAGGTCGTCTAAAAGAGATCGTTCACCAACAGATGGGCGGTCTACGCTCAAGCATGGGCCTAACGGGTTCTGCAACTGTTGAAGATATGCGTACTAAAGCTGAGTTTGTTCGTATCTCTGGTGCGGGCATGAAAGAATCTCACGTACACGATGTTCAAATCACGAAAGAAGCACCTAACTACCGTTTAGGTTAATAATACGTCCAAACGTTTGAATTATGTGCTGATTTAGTCGGCACATTAATATACCAATCGTAGTAAATAACTGGTCATCCTAGCTTGTTAAAAATCTCGATAACTTCGTTAGAATTTTTGATTGTAGAATAACTACTTATCAGAACTCTTTGTTGAATAGAGCAGCCTTGTTCTCAAGCTTTTTTCCAGCGCTACTACTGAACACTTACTTACTTACTGTGATTGGTATTATATCTACCGCCTGTTTTGCAGAAAGTCTGATTTTCTCAAAACACGAGGTTACAGATAACCAACGAAAACGTTTGCTTTATTTCTTGAAGAGTTAATCAGAGGTGAGTAAACTCGCCTCCGTTTTATCACATAGCCAATAAGACTGCTTACAATGACTAAAAATATTCATGACCAACGTATTCTAATTCTGGACTTCGGTTCTCAATACACACAGCTAGTAGCTCGTCGTATTCGTGAGATCGGTGTTTACTGTGAACTTTGGAGCTGGGACGTAGAAGAAGCGGATATTCGTGAATTCAATCCAGACGGTATCATCCTATCTGGTGGCCCTGAAAGTGTAACGGAAGAGAATTCTCCACGTGCACCTCAGTACGTATTTGATTCAGGTGTTCCTGTCTTCGGTATCTGCTACGGCATGCAAACTATGGCTGAGCAACTTGGCGGTAAAGTAGCAACATCTACTGAGCGCGAGTTCGGCTACGCGGCTGTACAAGTGACGGGTGAATCTGCACTTTTCGCCGACCTTGAGACAACTCAAGATGTTTGGATGAGCCACGGTGACAAAGTGGTTGAAATCCCTGCTGATTTCACAAAAATCGCAGAGACAGATACTTGCCCATACGCTGCAATGGCAAACGAAGAGAAGAAATACTACGGTGTTCAATTCCACCCAGAAGTAACGCACACTAAAAACGGCCTAAAAATGCTTGAGAACTTCGTTCTTAACGCGTGTGGTTGTGAAGGTCTGTGGACTTCAGCATCTATCATTGAAGATGCAGTTGCACGTATTAAAGAGCAAGTAGGTGACGACGAAGTTATCCTTGGTCTTTCTGGTGGTGTTGATTCATCAGTCGTAGCAATGCTTGCTCACCGCGCTATCGGCGACAAACTAACATGTGTATTTGTAGATAACGGCCTTCTTCGTTTAAACGAAGGTGAGCAGGTTATGGAGATGTTTGGTGACCAATTCGGCCTAAACATCATTAAAGTTGATGCGGAAGATCGTTTCCTTGACGCTCTGGAAGGCGAAGCTGAACCAGAAGCGAAGCGTAAGATCATCGGTCACGTATTCGTAGATATCTTCGACGAAGAGTCTAAGAAACTGAAGAATGCTAAATGGCTTGCTCAGGGTACTATCTACCCAGACGTAATCGAGTCTGCTGCATCTAAGACTGGTAAAGCACACGTAATCAAATCTCACCACAACGTTGGTGGCCTTCCTGATGATATGGAAATGGGCCTTGTTGAGCCTCTACGTGAGCTGTTTAAAGATGAAGTACGTAAGATCGGTCTAGAGCTTGGTCTTCCATACAACATGCTTTATCGCCACCCATTCCCTGGTCCTGGTCTAGGTGTTCGTGTACTTGGTGAAGTGAAGAAAGAGTACTGTGATTTACTGCGTCGTGCTGATGCTATCTTCATTGAAGAGCTTCACGCTGCTGATCTTTACCACAAAGTATCTCAAGCATTCACGGTATTCCTACCAGTGCGTTCAGTTGGCGTAATGGGCGATGGCCGTAAGTACGATTGGGTTGTATCTCTACGTGCCGTAGAAACTATCGACTTCATGACTGCTCACTGGGCACACCTACCATACGACTTCCTAGGTAAGGTATCTAACCGTATTATCAACGAAGTTAACGGCATTTCACGTGTTGTTTACGATATTTCTGGTAAGCCACCAGCAACTATCGAGTGGGAATAATCTCTTAGAGATTTAACCAGTTTTGATTAAGATCTTAAGCCTCGAACTTTGTTCGAGGCTTTTTCTTTTTATTTAGGAGATTAAGGACTTACATCTACAACGAGAAACCAAATCCGTTGGAAGTTAGATATCACCTCAAGAAACAATGAGACGTTTTGTTGTGTTGAAGGATACATAAAAGTGTCACTCGCACTTTTTATAAATTCACATGGTAACGACTGGCTCATTTCCCATGCGCCGCATACTCTTTGATGGACTTATTAAGGACAGATAAGAGAATCCATCATGTTAAAAATCAAATATTTGGCGACAGTAGTTGGCTGCACTTTAGCTGCACACAGTTACGCGTCTTTGAACATTCAACCTGATCCGCAAAACCCGAATGGCTACCTTGTTGAAAAGTCGGCATTACAAGCTGCTGAACAAGCGAAAACATCCGATCCTATGTATGCGATCTGGTCACAAGCATTACAAACTCGTCCCAATAGTATTGTTGAAGCGATTGAGCCGGGTTTAGCCTCGAATCCTGAAAACGTGAAACGAGTCGAGCGTGTATTTCCTCAATCTGAATGGGACTTCCTCACTCAGATGGCAGCACCAGAGTACACTTATACTCGCTTCTTACGCGCGATTGGAAAATTCCCAGCCTTCTGTGGAGAGTACACTGATGGTCGAGATTCAGACGCCATCTGTAAAAAATCCATCATCACGGCCTTTGCTCATTTCGCTCAAGAAACAGGTGGGCACATCGCAATAGATAACACCTCTGATAACCCATTAGCTCTAGAAGAGTGGCAGCAAGCGCTGGTGCATGTTCGTGAAATGGGTTGGTCTGAAGGCCAAGAGGGTTACACCACCGGTTGTGGCCAGAACGATTGGCAGAATGCACGATGGCCATGTGCGGCAGGTCAGGGTTATTTTGGACAGCTTTCTTACCATTTTAACTACGGTGCGTTCTCGGAAGTGATGTTCGATGGTGATGCGACGGTTCTATTGAATAACCCAGGTTTGGTTGCTGATTCATGGTTGAACTTGGCTTCTGCTATCTGGTTCTTCCTTACACCTCAAGCTCCTAAACCTGCCATGCTGCACGTTATTGACCGCACTTGGACTCCCTCTCAACGTGAGTTGGATGCGGGAATTGGCTATGGGTTTGGTACCACAATCAACGTAATTAATGGTGGTATCGAGTGTGGTGAGCAGAACAAAGACAAAGGCCAACCAGTTAACCGAATTCGTTATTGGGAAGGGTTAGCTGCGCATTATCTGATCCCTGTAGAAGCGGATGAAGCCAATACATGTTGGCAGCAAACGCCTTACGGAAGCTTGAACCTCAACGGTGCAACCGATGTGTTGTACACCAACTGGGATGGTAACTGGAAATACTACGCAGACCGCCCAGAAGGATATTCATTTGAGTGTGAGCTTGTTGGTTTCCAAACCGCTTATTCAGCCTTGGTAGCCGGAGATTATGAGAAGTGTGTGACCAATTTTTATGGATCACATGCGAGCTGGCCTGAAGTAAAAGTGGTCGATAAGCTTGAACCGGTTGACCCTGGTACTAACCCCGGAGGTAACGGTTGGAATGCGAGTAAAGTTTACAATGCTGGCGACCAAGTCACTCACAACGGCGCGACCTACGAAGCGAAATGGTGGACTCAAGGAGATGAGCCTGCCAATGGTGGCCCTTGGAAATTAGTAGCGGGTGAGCCAACACCACCCGTAGTGACAGATCCATCGCCAGTTGTCCCTGCACCTGTCGATCCTGCTCCGGTAGACCCAACACCGGTTGAACCACCTGTGACTGAGCCGCCTGTCGTTGTTGATCCATCGGTGTTTATCACATGGCAAGCGGGTGTTAGCCAAGTGAGCAATGGCGACAAGGTGACGCATAACGGCAAGTGTTTCGTGGCTAAAAACGGTCCGGGTCTCTGGGAAAGCCCTGTTCAATCGAACTGGTTCTGGGATGAAATTAGCTGTAAATAATTGACTTAAGCAAGCCTCTGTTTAAGAGGCTTGCTTGTTCAGTGACAGTTATACGACACTTCCCTTACTTTCTATTACAGTAGTGCTTTCCATTTATCGATAAACTGTGTTCGTGAATAATTCGATTACAGGGCAATTAAAATGAAGTTAAAGCTATCTATTCTTGCGTTATTGGTAACTGGAGTTACTGGATGTAACAGTACGCCGCAGTCAGGTCTCGAGCAAAGTTTGGGCTGGGGTAATTATGGCAGTTTGAGTTTTGAAACGAGCTCTGAAGGTATTGTTGCTCAGCGTTATCAAGTATTAAAAAGTCCTGTAGGCCAAATAACGTCTATAGAGGAGCAAGGTAACCAAATTCATGTTATTCAAACACTTGAAGGCGCTTTAATTAAAGGTGTCGATAGTACAGGCATTATGAATTACGAAGGCTGTATGGAGTCTGTTGGGGAAGTTGATGCTGCTGTTAATGCATACCCGTCAATCGTTCAATTCTTATTAAAGCAAGCTGCGCCTCAAGGTCCTAATTCTGTATCAACATCATTACCTTTCACTGTCTCAGAGTCAGCCAATAACGCTCAAATTTACATTGGTGAAGCAACTTCTGTAGAAATTGAAGGTGAAAGCTATCCTATCGGTCCTATGATCGAACTTTCTGCGCCGTGGGGGGCATCTGGCCAAATCACATCTGTAGACGCGACAACCTTTGAATTTTCATATTTTACGACCAACGATGGCCACAAAGATACGGTTGATATCCGTGGTGCATGGAGCCAAAGTATGGGCCCAATGGATAAGTTTAATCAAGAACCTTTGGGAGAGTGGTTAGCGTGTGTAAAGCCCGAGGTTCAAGCGGTCTTGATGGAACAAAGCCCTAAACGAGTTGGCGAGATACTTGAAATCATCACGAAAGCCGAACTGGCGAACGATGCAATCTAAGATTGCGATTTAGCGATCTATCTTTTTATGCCGTTCGGATTAAAATTTGCGTACAAATTTTATTAACTTTTTTTAAAGGCGCGCAAAATGTCAACAAAACTGGCGAACCCGGCACCACTTGGCCTAATGGGTTTCGGTATGACTACTATACTTCTTAATATCCATAACGCAGGTTTCTTTCCAATCGATTCAATGATTCTTGCTATGGGTATTTTTTACGGTGGTCTAAGCCAAGTTATCGTGGGCACAATGTGTTTCAAACGTGGTGACACGTTCGGTACAACTGCGTTTACTTCTTACGGTCTATTCTGGTTATCTTTGGTTGGTTTAATCGTAATGCCTTACATGGGCCTACCAGCAAGTCCAGCAGCGTTTATGGGTTGGTACCTACTACTATGGGGCATCTTCACTGGCTTCATGTTCATTGGTTCTCTATGCTACCCAGTAGCGAAACAAGTAGTATTCGGTTCACTTACTATTTTGTTCTTCCTACTTGCCGCTCGTGATTTCACTGGCAGCGAACTGATCGGTACTATCGCTGGTTTTGAAGGTATCTTCTGTGGTGCGTCAGCTATCTACTTTGCAATGGCACAAGTAATCAACAACGAATATGGCCGCACAGTACTGCCAATCGGTGAGAAAAAAGCGCCTCAAATGGCAACACAAGAAATCGCAGCTTAACGCTCTAGCTTGGGAACAGTTAGTTTGTTATAAGCAGTCAGTTCGTTATAAGTAATGAGCTCGTTATAAACTGCGATTTTTATGAACAAAACAAAAGGGGTTAGCCGAAATGGCTAACCCCTTTTTTATGCGTTATTAATAGCGCGAGTTAAAGCGATCTATTTGCTAAGTCAAGCTTAAGCTGAAGGTTGCTCTACAGGTTTACTGTCTGCAACTTCAGATTCAGGAGACTTGCCTGTTTTTCGCTTGTACTTCTCTTCCCAGTAAGTTGCACCTTTAATGCCTAGTTTTACAGGGTTGAATGTGTACTCAGTCACACCTTGTTTCTGTTGTTCTTCGTAGTCTGCTAAAGCCTTAAGCGCAGGCTTAGACATGAAGAAGATGATCAGAATACCAACGATGTTTAACCATGCCATCAAGCCAACACCCACATCACCCATTGCCCATGCAAGGTTCGCTGTTTTAACGGTGCCATAGAAAACTGCAGTGATAAGAACAAGCTTAAGTACGAACATCATGCCAGGGATCTTGATGGTACGACGTAGGTAAGCAATATTCGTTTCTGCGATGTAGTAGTAAGCAAGAATCGTTGTAAATGCGAAGAAGAACAGAGCAAATGCGATGAACGGCTTACCAACGCCTGGCAGTGCACTTTCAATAGCAAGCTGTGTAAATACAGGACCATTCGCACCGATGTTTGCTGCTAGGTTCTGAACAAGGAATACACCTTCAGCGCCGCCGTGAACGTTGTAAGCACCAGTGATGATGATCATGAACGCTGTAGCAGAACATACTAGAAGAGTATCAATGTAGATAGAGAACGCTTGAACCAAACCTTGCTGAGCTGGGTGATCAACACTTGCCGCAGCTGCCGCGTGAGGACCAGTACCTTGACCTGCTTCGTTTGAGTAAACACCACGTTTAACACCCCAACCGATTGCAGCACCAAAGCCTGCCATAGGAGTGAATGCATCACCCAGAATCATTCCGAAAACAACAGGAACTTGGCTGATGTTTAGTAGGATGATAACGAATGCGATGATGATGTAAGCCAACGCCATGAATGGAACGACAATTTGTGTGAAGTTCGCGATACGTTTAACACCACCAAAGATGATGAAAGCAAGGATGATAGCAACAACAGTACCAGTGAAAATTTTAGCGAAACTGAATGTACCGATAGCTGTTTCAATCATATCACCTGAGCCAAATGCAGCTTCTACAGCATTACCTATACTGTTTGACTGAACACCTGGAAGCAAAATACCACATGCAAAAATAGTCGCGATAGCGAAGATCCATGCGTACCACTTCTGACCCATTGCTTTTTCAATGTAGTAAGCCGGACCACCACGGAACTGGCCTTCATCTTCTTCTTTATAGATTTGCGCCAGCGTAGATTCTGCGTAAGCAGTCGCCGCGCCAAAGAAAGCTACCACCCACATCCAGAATACTGCACCTGGGCCACCGAAACCGATAGCGGCAGCAACACCTGCAATGTTACCTGTACCTACACGGCCAGATAGCGAAACGGCAAGAGCTTGGAAAGACGAGATGCCTTTTGATGAGCTTTTACCCGAAAGTAGCAAGCGCCACATTTCAAAGAAGTGACGGATTTGAACAAATCGAGTCATGATGGAGTAGAACAAACCTGCACCTAAACATAGGTAGATAAGTACTGGGCTCCAGATTATTCCATTCAAAAAATCAACGAACGACTGCATGAGTATTTTCCCTGTTAGTTTTGCTTATGATTGTTTTTCGAACAACACAATACTTCACTTGTAACCCGAGTGTTAAATTATTTAACTGCGCATTGGGATTACTGTGACATAAAGCAAGTTATAGAGGGTGTTTGTTAATGCTTAGTGCTAATTCGATAATCGTTCCATTTAACTTGTTATGCAACAGGTTGTTGCGACTGGTGTTTTGCAAAGTGAATAAATAGTGATTAATACAAAAGGGTGGGGAGGTGCGCAGAAGAAGGGTAGGTGTGCACAAGAGACGAAATTGCGTAAAACAGCGGTGAAAATTGTTTAGCATGAACGGCTGATATAGGAGTGGTGAGATGAATTTGATTGGAATATATCACCTGCATCGAGTGATCTCGCAGGCCTAAGAAACTGTGCCTTTGAAGGCTCGATAATTCTGGCCTTCATGTTTACTGAGTGAAAGTAGCTAGTTTGATGCCTGTTTCAAACAACCACGAACCCTCGCGCCTGTAATTCTTTAGCGAACTCAGACTGAGTATTTGGCTCACCGTGAATCAAATGCACCTCTTTTGGTGGAGTCGCTATGCCCTCTATAAATCGATTGAGATCCTCTTTATCGGCATGAGCAGAATAGCCAGACATGCCATGAATTTGAGCATTAACCTCAACGTCTTTGTTATCAATAGAAACCTGCATTTCGCCTTGTTGCAGGTCTCGCCCGAGCGTTCCGTGGGCTTGATAGCCCGCTAAAATCACATCCTTCCGTTGATCGGGAAGCAAAGCGGATAAGTAGTTCATTATCCTGCCGCCCTGACACATTCCAGAAGCTGCGACCACAATCGCGGGTTCACCTGTCGACTTGAGGCGATTCACGATTTTCTTGTGCATTCTATGTCCATCAACCGTAATGCACTGCTCAAAAGCGAGTGGGTGACGTTTCAGTTCAAGACGCTGCTTTGCTTCTTGCCCCCATAACTCTTTAAAGCGTCGGTAGGATCGCGTCACCTTTTCTGCCATAGGCGAATCGAGGATGATAGGAATATCGCTGCTGAGTTGATGCTCAAAAATTAGGTGTTCGATATCAAATAGTAGTTCCTGTGTTCGACCGATGCTAAAAGCCGGAATTAGAATAACGCCGCCATCGAGTAACGAACGATCAATGATTGATTTGAGGCGTTCAGAGCGTGAAGCAATATAGTCGTGCGTGCTAGTGCCGTAAGTCGACTCAATAAACAGATAGTCGGCTTGTTGTGGTGGTTTAGGATCCGGCAGCAGTGGCGTGTTACTAGGGCCCAAGTCGCCTGAAAAGACCACTACTTCTTGGTTGGGTAACTTAATCTCTATATAGGCCGAACCTAAGATATGCCCTGCAGGTTGAAAACGAGCATACAGAGTATTTGGCCTATGATGATCCTTTCCGTTGTTTTGTTGTGTGGACGTGATGGGAAACCAATCTCCGTAAGGCTTAGGAGCAATCAACGAATGAATTTTTTTAAGGATGAGTTTGGATTGTTTATGACTGAGCCCTTGCAGTTTTAGGCCGTCTTCAATCATTAAAGGGGCGAGTTCAGCTGTCGCCTGAGTACAATAAATTGGTTGGTTAAAGCTACTGGCGAGTAACCAAGGTAATCGACCAATATGATCAATGTGAGTGTGGGTCAGCAGAAGAGCATTGAGGTGGGAAGTTTCAAACTCAATATCGAGAGGGCGAGTGTCTTCACCTTGAAGCTTTTTACCTTGAAGATCTAAACCTTGAAACAAGCCACAATCGATGAGCACCGCTTGGCCTGAATCTCTTAGCTCGTGACAAGATCCTGTGACGGTATGTTTGCCGCCATGGTGAATCACTTTCATCGTTTACTCCCATTGCTCTATAAAGCTATTAACGCCTGTTTTTATTTTGCGGATAAGCGCCAGCAAGTAAAACAAGAACAATGAGAGTTGCGATCGTTGAGTATCTTTTTAAGTAACTGAGCAATGACTCTGTGGGTTCGTTGCGAGTTGGTTCTTGTTCCTTCTGTGACTACTGTTAGCGCACGGAAGAACCGTCTGAATCCAGTTCTGGGTTTTGTTGCGCCTCTAAACGAGCCACTTCGGCATCAAGCTCTGCTATTTTTTCAGCCATCAAGGCATGGCAGCGATTCGCTAACTCTCTTGCGTCGCTGAGCTTGTATCCAGAGACATCTATAGGCTCCAGCATCTCGGTGATCACAATGCCATTATTAACTCGGTTGAGGTTAATTTTATTGTGCGTGGTACTGGTACACATCGGGGTGATAGGCACACTCGCCTCAATCGCCATTCGGAAAGCGCCCGTTTTGAATGGCAGTAGTCCACGCCCTTTACTGCGCGTTCCTTCAGGGTAAACCCAAACAGACAGATCTCGCTGGTGAATCGCTTCCGCCACTTGCTTGATGGTATCGCGTGCTTTGGACTTGTTTTCGCGGTTAATTAAAATATTACCGGTGATCCAATACAGCAGGCCAAAGAAGGGCACGTACAACAAATCGCGCTTACCTAAAGAAACCGTGCGAGGCCTTAACATCCCTGGGGCGGTCACAAAGTCCAACACGCTTTGGTGGTTAGATATGTAGACGCTCTTTTCTGGTGTCGGCGCATTATCTAGGCCTCTCTGTAGGATCTTTACCCCAACGAGTTTTTGTAATTGGTTGAACCAACGGCAAAAAACGTACACATGCTTTGGGTTTTTGGGGCTAAACAAGCAGTAACCAAAAGCACATAGAGTGGTGAAAATAATAAACACCGTCGCCAAAATAATACGAAGAACAGCAAGCACAATTCACTCCTTACTCACGACAAGATTGCAGTGATTAAATAGTTTTAGATGCTTGAAGTTTTCACTCTATTTAACCGAATTGCAACAATTAACTGTTTTAGGGGGCTGTTTTTAGATCTTTATATAAAACAAGGACTAACGATGGGTGTTTGACGCAGTTATCGAGCTTACACGTGTTCACCAGTAGGTAGGCATGTTCACCAATACTGTTTATTTGGATCCGACTTTTCTACCCATTCAGGATCTTGGCGTGATTCTAAATAGAGCTGTAGGCCGTTATAAGACATGAAAGCAGCAGGGCCACCAAGATGTTCGAAATAGTCAAAATAATCATCTTCGAGTGCGCAAAGGTGAGCTAAATCTATAACGTTATTCATCATTGCCCATTGAATAGCGAAAACCGGAGCCGTCGAACCTGAAATGCTGACCTCTTCGACATTTGGGTTGAACAGTGAATTGGCTTGCTCAAGCTGTATCTCTTCTTGTTCAGACTCTTGCTGTAACACCTCTTCGATGATCTCTGAACGTTTGGTATTAGAGACATTCTTGTTCAGCTTGGCGATTCGAAGTGCGTAGCTAAAACGGTCTGTTGAAACAATGTCGACAAGCTGCGACAACAGCTCTTTGTCTACGCCCGCAGCCTTGGTGAAATAGTCGATACATGAATTGATTGATGCGTAACGAGTACCGTCAAACTCAAAGCCACTGGTTTCGTCGTATACCTCAAGTGGGATGTCATCAACCGACAAAGGCCAGCCTCTATAATCGACTCGTTGTTTGGCTATTTGATACATTTTCCAAGCACTACGGCCAAATCCGCCAAGCGTCGAGCCTGAAAAATCAGAATCAATAAGCTCTTGTTCCGTCCAGTTTTCACCGATGCCTAGGTGCTTTGCGTACTTATCGATGAGTGCGTGTTTTATCTGATCGCGCACCGCCCAAATTGAAGTCAGACTCTTGGAATAGTTAATTCTCGCACACTCCTTGCAAGCCGGCAGTGCTATCGGTGAATAGTCTATCTTGGCAATAGCTTGTGCAGTCTTAGGGAATTCAACAACATCATTGGAAGGTTCACCACAAAACCAACAGGTGTGGCGCAGGTTGAACGGGGTATCTATGTGTGAGTATGTGGTCATTAGTCTTTATCAGCTAGGTACTTGAGGCGAGTTAATCATCTTCAAACAATTATCTCTGTTCGCACGTCAGCTTGCACCTTGTTTGTTTTTGTTTTGCTGACGAAACTGATTCGTGATGTGACTCGCCTGACGATCTCATTAGGTGGATATTGATATAAAACAGTCACTAACGATAAATATTGATTGGTGTGGCTGAACTTACATGACTTGCTAGCAATCGCCTAAGCTCCCTATTACTATTGAGATAGACTCCTAACCCCAATAGCGCATATGTCCTCATCGATTCCTTTTTACGATAAAAATGCTCACACACTTTGTGAACAGTACAACTCAGTGACGTTCGAGACGGTACATAAAAGCTGGCAAGCTTATTGGCCTTTAGAGGGCGATAAAGTACTAGATGTTGGTGCAGGAAGTGGTCGTGATGCGCTATGGATGCACAAAGCCGGAGCTGATGTTATTGCGATAGAACCAAGTGCTTCATTACGCGAACAAGGCTCGAAATATACAAGCCCAAGTGTTAGCTGGATTGATGATTCACTTCCCTCGCTTAGCCGCACTGAAAACCTCGGAATACGTTTTGATTTGATATTGGTGAGCGCGGTTTGGATGCATCTTGCTCCGTCTCATCGAGAGCGTGCATTTAGAAAGTTGTCTAACTTGCTGGCTCCAAATGGCAAGTTGGTGATTACTTTGCGTCATGGGGAGTTTAAAGACAGTCGACAAGGCTATGAAGTCTCAGTTGAAGAGCTCGAGCGTTTATCAAAAAACAGCGCCTTGTTGGTTCGTCATGTTGATGATAGCCAAGATACATTGAACCGCAGTGAAGTGTGGTGGCAAACCGTGGTGATGACATTACCAGATGATGGCTCCGGCGACTTGAACAAGGTGCGCCACATTATTGTGAATGACAACAAGTCGGCCACATACAAGCTGGCCTTATTAAGAACTTTACTGAGAATTGCGGATGCTCATTCAGGCGCTGTGATTGATCGAACGGATGGGAAAATTTCTCTACCAGTGGGCTTAGTTGCTCTGTATTGGGTAAGGCAGTTTAAGCGTTTGATTGATATCGATATAGAAGGCGCTGGGATTCAGCAAAATAGCAACACGAGTAAAGGCCTCGGATTTGTAAAAGAGGATGGTTGGAATAAACTCAAACACCTCAGTGCTGATGATCTAGCGATAGGCACTATGTTTCTCGGCGATGAAGCCAAGGCACTACAGAAGCTGTTTTCACAAACGATCAGCACCATTAAATCAGGGCCTGTGACTTTTATTTATCAAGGCTCGAAAGACAACCGACTATTCGATATATACCCACCTCAGAAACGACGGAAGAGCCGAGAATCACTGGTCATTGATAGTGAGTTCTTAGAAAGCTTTGGCTATTTCACTCTCGATGAAAGCCTGTGGGAGTGCTTTAGAATCTACCACTCTTGGATTGAACCGCTGGTGGTGAATCAATGGGTCATGGAGATGCAGCGTTTCGAGTTGAACCGACAGCGAAGTATCTCACTACAGACGTATCACGACTGCTTGGTATGGATCGATCAAAACCACGATACTCGCGATGTGCGTAAACGTGTCGAACAACTTAGATCTGAACGTGCCGATATTGTCAGTGTCTGGAGTGGAAAATCATTAAAAAATGAGTATCACGTTGATCACTGCTTGCCTTTTGCTTATTGGCCGAATAACGACAAGTGGAACCTCTTTCCGACCACAAGCAAAGAGAACCTAAGCAAAAGTGACAAAGTTCCTACGGCTGAAAAACTTCGAGCGTCTAAGTTTCGTATTCTCGAATGGTGGCAATTGGCGTGGAACGATTCGGCTCATTTTGAACAACAATTCTTTTCTGAAGCAGCACTTTCTCTACCCAATATTCCACCACAGTGTCGAGACTTCGAAGAGGTGTTCGATGCAATGGGTTTACAGGTACGTGGCGTGAAAAGCAGACTGTTAATTAATGAGTGGCACTGATCATTAAGTGGCTAGTTATCCCAAATAGCCCTCAACAAACTAATCATCGAGAACACAATGAAATACATCGGAATTGATGGCTGCAAGGCAGGTTGGATCGCTTGGATTGTCTCTGGCAATGAGCCACCTGAGTTCAAGGTGGTAAAGACCCTAGATGAGTTGCTTGACGATCTTACGGGAGCAACAACGTTAATCGATATGCCTATTGGTTTTAGCGATTCACAGACTCCGGATAGATTATGCGATAAAGCAGCAAGGCGCTTTCTCACCAGTAAGCGTGGCTCTTCCGTTTTTCCTGTTCCGTGCCGAGAGGCGGTTTACCAAACCGATTACATTGCGGGATGTAATGCCAATGTGGAGCAGCTTGATAAGAAGTTTTCTAAACAGACTTGGGGAATTGTGCCCAAGATCCGCGAGCTTGATGAGCTCATTGAAACTCATCCCAATCTTTCTATCAGGGAATCACATCCTGAAGTTGTGTTTGCAGCATTGAAAGGTGAACCGCTGACGTTTTCAAAACGAACACAAGAAGGCAAAGAGGAAAGGCTTTCTATTATTCAGCAACTTGCCCCTCAGTGGTGTGACGGCTTGTCGTTGTCCATTTCAAATACCAAGCGTAAAGACGTCGCGATAGATGATATTTACGATGCTTTTGTACTGATGTTGATCGCCTATTACGCTCCGCAATTATCGACCTTACCTGAACTTTCTGATGTTGGTGGAGAAGCTGACAAGGATCAGAACGGACGAGTTCGAGAGATTGTCTATTGGGACAAAACGCACTAACAAAGCGTGCGCTCAACTTGGCCTAATATGCTATTTTCCAACTTCTGCTACTTTTCACTCTTACTATTTTTGAGTCTTTTATATGAAACGTTTTATTGTCGGCTGGCTGGCCACTGTGCTCAGTGCTGCGAGTTATGCCCAGGTTACCTCTATATCTCAATGGCAATGCGACATGATGAAAAAGAACAATGTCTTGAGTAGTGGTGCGCCCGTTGGTTGTGAGCGGCTATCCAAAGTGGATTTCGCTTTCATTAATTTCAAAGGGGAAACGCAACAGGGCAATATGATCGTGCTTGATGTTATTGCGCCAGCTGTTGAACAAATCTTTTCAGAGCTTAAACAGCGCAATTTTCCTCTTCATTCCGCTCGCCTAATGCGTGAATTCAGAGGTGATGATAGCGCCTCAATGGACGCGAACAACAGTAGCGCGTTTAACGCTCGTCCTATTACAGGCGGAGGAGGTTGGTCGAAACATGCCTATGGTGTGGCAATCGACATCAACCCAGTTCAAAATCCTTTCTTAGAGTTCGATAGCAAGGGACGAATCACGGTAAAGCCTTCACAATCAGCGGCTCGCTATGTGAACCGTACTCGTTTTCGCGCGCGTGATGAAATTGAACGCCGAGGCATGGCAGAAGATGTGATTGAGCTGTTTGCTCATCACGGATTTATGATCTGGGGAGGGGATTGGAATAGCCCAATCGATACTCAGCATTTTGAGGTCGGCTCAAGAAAGTTCGTTAACCAACTGCTCTCTAAACCACAACCTGAAGCCAAAGTGTTATTTGAGCGCTACGTCGAATCTTATCGACAGTGCTCTATCAAAAATAAAGGCGAGAACGCAGAAAAAGCTCGAGCTATCTGTGCAAAGAAAACAGTCGGCACTTTTTAGTGCTATGTTTATCTAGAACCGTTTGTGTTTTAGCAAGTTAAACTCGCTTCAGGTGTGTTTTGAATCGCTAAGGTCAGCGCTTGTCGTTGGCCTTTTTGGTATTTATTTTTTCAATAGAACACCACATATTGAAAAGGTTATCGGGTATCCAATGGTCAATAATCGATAAGCGAATGCTGCGCAAAGTCATCGGTTTGTCATCGAAAAACTCATAGCGTTAACGTTATGTGAGAACCATTGCTGGTGGGGGAACTATTTGCCGAATCGCCAGTATTATTAGTGAACTGATCACAACGGACCAACTAATGAAAAAGATACCTTTGGCTCTAACTCTTTTAAGCACTCTACTTTTTTCACAATATTCTTTGGCTACAGACACTTCACACACCACTCAAAATCCGACCTACGAACTCGATGGTAAGGCGGTATTAGGGCGTACAGAGAATGTATACCTATCTAGCGTTCAAGGGCTAAAAGACGTTCCTTTCATTGGTAAAATCGATACCGGTGCAGAAACCACTTCTATGCATGCGGAAGACATTCATGTGAAGAGCTCTAATGCCGACTACAAAAACCTCAAAGACAAAGAGTTGATGGCGGCGTTAACCGAAGACCTGTTGAACAATTCCGATGTTGATTACGATGATTGGGATGGCAGTACCTTTGCAAAATATGAAGCTGTGGTCTCTTTCAAGGTTCAAAACCCACGTACGGGTGACATGGTATTAATTAAAGCACCTTTAGAGCGTGTCAGCATAATACGCAGCCGCACCAGCAGCACGCCTTTGCTTCGCCCTACTGTCAAAATGTCGCTGACCATTGCGGATCAAGAGTTAAAAACAGACGTTAACCTGACGGACAGAAGTCACTTCTCTGCGCCAGTATTGATCGGCAAAACCTTCCTTGCGGATAACGCACTGGTGTTTGCTGGTTACGACTATTTGCAGGAGCAGGAAAACGCGACGGTTGTTGGCCGAAAAGAGGTGATGTCTATCTCGGGAATGGCGATGAACGTGACCTTCTCATTAAAAAATCGCTACAGCATTCTTCATGCGAAAGACATCGATGTAGATAAGAAGAACAGTGAAGTGACGTTTGATATGTTCGACAACGATGGTGAGCAGAAAGAGATGACACTGCCATTAGTTCGTATGTTAAGTGTAGGTGGTAAAAAAAGACCTTTGGTGTATGTGCCGGTTCAACTCGATGAAAACACAACCAAAGACGTTCTGGTGTACCTGCGCGACCGTTCGAATAGCAGCTCACAGCTCAGATTGGGCACTGATACAGCAAGTGAGCTTTTTATGATTGACACCAGTGCTGAGAATATTCTTTCTGAAGGATCTGAGAATTTCAGCGAGGTCGCGAAGAAGACTGAGCCACTGATTATCTCACCGGAAGAAGATATCACATTAGATGGTTTCCCTATGAAGGCTGTTGCTTCATTTACTGTCAACACGCCTTTGTTGAAGGTCGACAGTTTTGAAATGACAGGTAAAGGCAAAGAGGCTTCTGTTGAATTTTATCTTACAGATGTAAATGGTGAGAAGCAGAAGATAACAAAGCCAATTATTAAGAAGCTTAAGGTCGGTGATGATACTCGCCCGGTGGTAAGTGGTGAGTTTTTGGGAGCTGGTAAAGTTCGCCAACAAGAGTTTGCTATCGATGTGCTTAACAGCAATGAAAAAGAAGCGTACTTCATTCTAGGTAAGAAGATGGCGAAAGATGGGGTATATGTGAATACTCGATCTGATTATCTTTTGAAATCGGAACCTTTGTTTAAAGTTGGGCATATAGAAGTTGTTGAAGTCAACGGCATGACATTCCCTGCCAAGTTGGATACAGGCGCAGATGTCAGCTCAATGAACGCAGTCAACATCAAACGATTTAAGAAAGACGGCCAAGACATGGTGAGCTTTACCTATCAAAACAACCAAGGCGATAAGCAAGACTTCACTAAGCCTGTGATTGATGTAATGCGCATTAAAGCTAAGAAAGGCGAGAAGGTGAACATTCGCCCAGTGGTAGAAATGAAGGTGAAGTTGGGTGACCTAGAGAAAGAGGTGAGGGTAAACCTTCAAGATCGCTCTCGCTTTGAATACAGCATGATCCTAGGTAAGAACTTCTTAAAGCACGGCGCAGTAGTGAGTAGCGATGAAGATTACTTACTGGGCGATATGGAGTAACACCTAAATTTATCTAATTTCTATCGGTTCAACTTCTTCATCAGTAACTGAACTGGCTGCGTTAATTATCAAGTAGGTAACACAAAGAGCTTTTGCTCTTTGTGCTTTCTATATTCTGATTAGATAGCTTATCTATAAGTTAAAGCTCAATTTCAGTGATGAGTGGTGATTGTTTAAGGAAGTGCTTACATCTAGCCACAACGATTTCACGGTATCGGTTTAAATAAGGTAATTGTGAATCAGAAGTAGGAGTGACGAGAGATATAGCATCATCAATGTTGTTTATAATGTCATTTGCGATCTTTACTAGGCTCTGTTGAAGCAATTTTGGTGAAATACCACAATCGTCAGCAAACTCTACAAGTTGGTAGGCATTAATAGAATCTGAGTCAAATTCATCCCCAATTGCCATCGCAAGATCCTGCTCAAATTCAGGGTACATCCTTACATTGACTAGATCGTAAAGTGGCGTTGGTGTTAAGCCCGATTTTTGGACAAAGAAACTGAAGTTTTTGCCATGTGCATCTGCGTTATAAATGCAGAGATTGAACATTGCCCACTTTAGGATCGCTAGTTTTGCCGCTAATGGGTTTTCACATTGCTCTGTTACCGAAAAAAGTCGGGTGAAGCTGACACCATCACGAATATGACTGACATCTCTTTGTTTACCTAAGTTTCGTTCATACTTTCTATCGACACCTAGGTTACAAGCTTGACAGGCATCGATCATATGCCTTCGTTTCACACTTGTTGAGCTAAATAGCTTTCGATCAAATCTCTCTACAATTAAGGCTGGAAATTGGTCAAAATACCGCAACTCAACATCAGCAACATCTAGTTCAACTAGCTTCGCTAACTTCATCGTCACAAATTCATTTATGACAAGGTGTTGTTGGTCATTTTTTTCGAACTTCACAATATGAGTTGAGCATAGTTCACCCTCTCCAAACCCTAAGTTTCCATCGATAGATAAAACGTTTAGCTTAGATTGAACCCCCGCTACTGATAGTCTTGGTTTTCCTTCCCATATTTCTAAATACCAAAGCTCAGGGTCAGATAGTTTCTTAATTAATTCACTATCGTTGATTGGGTTGAAAGAGGTTTCAGTTTGAACTGGAGAAACACCTTCAGATAAGAACATCATTGCACCTGATGTATCTGTTCCAATACCACCAACTTGTGCAAATACGTTTGAACGTGATACGCCAAGAAAGTCGATCAAATAATCTAACCCTTTATTTTCAGGGAGCAAATTCTGTAAGAACCTCCTGATATTGACTGATGGTATATCAGAGTTAAATGGAAGGTGTGGCGATATGGGAAACCCATTATCAATCCAATCTTGCTTGTAGATTACAGATAGAGCATCACTTTCTTTACTCAGTGATAGTTTGCCTATGACTTGCTGGCTATAGACTATATCGAGGATGTATTGATTAGACCCAGACGTCATTACCTTTCTCCTGTGATGAGACTGAAGCATCTAAGTCTTGCCATGGTTGTATCGATATCTTTATTCCTAGAGCAGACACAACTTTCATTAAAGAGGTTAGTTTAATATCGGAGCTGCCTTGTTCAATTTTTATGTAGGTTTGTTTTGAAACACCAGAAAGCAATGCTGCATCTTGCTGAGTGATTTTACTTTGAGTTCTTTTTGCTTTGATCGCCTCACCAAGTAGTGATGGTGTGAACACCTGGTTTAGATCTGGTGACTCAGTTGCTTTTACTTTCTTAACCATAGAACCTCCATATAGCATGATGCAATAAAGTATGTCTTAGTAGACTTTTAAGTTATTTATACGTAGATTTTAAATAAAAGTCTATTAAAGTTCACTTTTATGGTGAATACATTGAGTTATCACATAAAAGTCTACAGTAGTGAGCTTTTATGATTACAAACTTGGCGATCTTATTAAAAGTCTAATGTGATTTACTTTATGTAATGAAAGAACAATAGAAAACTCAAAGCCATGGGGCTTTGAGATACCTAAAGTATGGCTAACTCTCTATCGGAACCTTAAGGTGGTCGTTCAAGTATTGTGTGTAATATAAAGGCATTACACATTGTCTTGCTCTCACTTCTTGTTTCAACCTTTACTGTCAGGTCTAAGGCTTGAATGATTTTAAACATGGTAGAGAGCGTGGCTTTATCTGGTCTAGTTTCAAAGTTAGAAATGGTAGCTTGCTTTATGCGACTCTCTTTGCCACTTCGAACTGAGTCCATTTATTTTTTTGCGTATTAGCAATAAAGTATTGGCTAATTGTTGTGGGCTATAAATCACAAGTTGTCACTTCATATTATGAGGCTTGACCCCCATTAGAGGATATTGGCCGTGCTATCCCAACAAAGGGATATATATAACTTTATACCTTTCAGGGGATAATCAAAGCCTTTAGCTTAAAGAGGTATTGCAAGAAGGTGGATACCAGCCTTTATTAGACTTGTCGCTAAGTTTTTCTGCGATTGGCGATTATCCATGCGGGTAAGGTGAGGTGATGGTTACACGTAAGTAGATCAAATATGCCACATAAAAGTTAATTAGAAATACTGACTTTGAAGCGCATGAGATGGTTCGAAACTAAAGTCATGGGAATCAAAAGCACTTTACACCGTGCGTCACCCTGTGAGTGAAAGGTAGCGCGTTTAGTACCGACAGCATAATTGATGATTATAAAATACAAAAAGGGCCAACTCTTTCCAAACGTTTGGTGGGCTGGCGTAAGTTGAATCTAATCTTTAACTTAATGATTTATATTGATTAAGCTTTCATTGTTTTTATTTTGGAATACCATTTGGAATACTAAGTGTTTTTGTGATCTTGAAATTGAGCAATGTCTAAAAAGTTGTGCTGAAAGATAGTTGGACAATTGTGTAACGCCTACACTAGAAACAAAAAAGGCTCACCAAGAGCCTTTTTTATTATTTATATTTGACCGAAATTATTAACTACGTTGTGTAAACTAACAAAAACATCTCTATCAAATGCGCGATGTGTTTCCATTTGAATTTGACCAGATTCGAGCATCTGTTCAAATGTAGCGTCATCACATAGAGTTGCAAGAATGATATTAGCTAATGAACCTGCGTATGTACCGTTTTCTTGTTTGATGTTCAATCTTCTTAGAAGCATATCCGGATCAATTTTTTTTGTTACTAGTCCTAAATATAAATCAGGTAAATTAACTTTAATAAATATGAGGCCAGCAACCGCTAATTGATAGTTAAAGTTATACTGACTCGTATGAGTTTCAATATTTTGTATTATAGCAATTTGCGTCATCATCCGCTCAATTTCTCTAAATGATGTGTTGTTTGCTGCGATAACTTCAAGTAGGGTTTTCTTGGTAACATCGTTGACTGCAAGAAAATCGCAGTCCATTTCTCGAACTGCATAGTTTAAAAATTTAATCTTATCTGATTGACCAAAATCTTGGTTGCGATTCTCTGGAAGTTGTAACCAAATATGGATGAATTTCTGTAAGTATGTTTGAGCCTCAATTCCAGAGCCATACTTGCATTTAACAGACTCTTCTAGCTGGGTACGATTCATAACTAGCAAGAATGTTAAACCTTCTACAGAGAATAGGTGTTTAATTTTTTCTATTATTTCTAAAGCAAAATCTGGACGACATCTATCTAGTTCATCAATTACGAAAACCAATTTTTTATTGGCCATCTTTTCTTGAATTACTGTGGAGAGGAAGTCACGGAATTCTTTTAACGCTAATCGATCTTGATCTGTGTTGTCTAGTTTATGCGATATATAACTTTCAACATTATCAGATATAGATTTCGACAGTTCATCTTGAGCTGCATCAAGTATTGTATCGTCGATTAATCCCGCAGTAGCTACGCGGCTTCCGATACGTATCGCACTACGGCCAAAAGCTTTAGCAACGTTAAAAACTTTGTTTTTAAACTCTTCTTTGTCGGTCTCTACATCCAACTGGAGTGCATTGTAGACTTCTGATGCAAGTGCAAGAAATGCATCTTGTTGATAATCATTCTCAAATGCATCAAAATAAATCGTAGTCAATGGGACTTCTAACAAGTTGTTGTGATCTTTCCACATTCGGATAAAAGTTGACTTTCCTTGCCCCCAGTTTGAATCAAGAGCTAAAACCAAATTTTCTTCAGTGTTTAGAATCAAGTTCGTGACTTGTTCGCCAAACCTCTTTCTACCGAAAATATCGATACCTGAGTTAAAACCGTTATTATCGGTAAAGTCAAAAATAGGTAAAGTAAGTCTCATGATTTTCAATTAGTCCTTATGATTAGTTTCGTTAAGAGTACCATGAGTTATGATTCATTTCTTTGTTGCGCACTGCAATTCATAGTATATGTTGGTGTGGGTTATCAAAGATACTAGAGGTATCAGTTTTAATCTGGAGCGGAGAACTTAAACAAAGGACTGTTATAGTTTAGTTGCTATACCACCCTGTGATACATCACGTGGATTGCAACGAACCGCATTATTAGAGTAGATAACTTTTAGTAGGGTAAAAGCCCATAAATCGGGTATGAATGAGTAAAAGCATTAAGTAGAAAAGGGACAATGACGTTTTAGGTTGAAGGCTCTAAAGTGAAGAAAAACGTTTCATAAAACCAAGTGATAGTACTCTATTGTTCGATTGGAATCGCTTTTCCCCAAGGGGTTGTAGTAGATATATTCTATGAGTACATGATATTAAACAAAGGCTAGCAAGCAACTTGTCTAGCCTTTGTTGTGGTTCAATAATAGGTTGGTAGCTCGCTAGCCAAGTTAAAAACTCATTTGTTTTTTTGACATCGTTTTAATTGTTTCTGGCTTGAGAAATCCAGATGGCTTTCGACTAGTACAGATAATCTCACTTGTTGAGACGGTGCCTACATATATGACCCCTTTATCGTCAATCATTGCCGCTATCCATCCTGCTGATGAGATTGCTTTTGCGTTTGGTTCAGCTGCTACCTTTAGTGAGTCCCCTCTATACTCTATTATAATGTCCCCATCCTTATAGAAGCCAGTCGCCCAACTATTGTCACTTGGTGTTCGACCTTTCGTGATTTGTTTGTAATCTCCACCCATATTTTTCATTACAGATAATCTAGTAAAATGGTACAGACTTAAGCATGCTCCATACTCCTCGAACTTATTTTTTAGTTCCTGTTTCTTTGCGTTCTCATCAAAAGCTCCACCAGCGCACCCCGTGAGCACTATTACAGCTGTCAAAAATAATAATTTTCTCATTGTAAACTCCTGTACCTAATTTGGGTACATTGTAGTTTGTTCCTAATATCGGAACAATGAAAAAAACAATTCACTCTGCTGATTATCAAAAGCTAATTCATTGGCTAAAAGATGAAAGGCTAAAACAGAAACTATCAATGAGAGAGCTTGCTGCAAGGCTAGGCTGCCCTCATTCATTCATTGGCAAGATTGAACAAGGAGAAAGGCGATTAGATATAATTGAGTATTTATCCTACTGTGAAGCGTTAACTATCTCCCCACATTCTGGATTAGATCTGATTCTTAACAAGTAATTTATGCCCCCCATTTAGGCTCCAGTTAAGATATAAAAGAGAGATATAGGAATGAGACTTTGAGCGAATAGTTTTTTGAACTAGAGAATTGAGTTCTAACCCTTGTGACACCTGAGTCTCTCAATGGGATGACTATACGGAAACATATTAAACCTACCCATTTAACTAGGAGCTAAGCAAGCTCAAATCGACCATAGCTTTCAGCAAGAGCTCTCAGAGTCTCATTTATTCTCTGATGCTGATTTATTTAACCTAGAACCACTGAAAGCAATTTTACGTTTTGATAACAAGCTTTGTTTATCTCGCTTTGGCTTGGTCGCAACTTTCGCTTGGTAGCTGGTATGCTCGAAAAAATCACAGTAATCACTCCAGCACTTAACTAGACGAATCCGCTCTAGGCGTTCTATATCGTTCTCCCCAAACCATGCCTTAAACGGTAATCGCTTGAGTGCGTTTCGGATCTTTCTCTTTATCGAGCCACTTTCTTTGTGAGCCCATGGGCTGGCGTCAAACATGATCGTAATGTGGTAGTGCTTGCCGTTGGCGGTGACTTCTTCACACCCTCGCCAGATACACGGTGTGATTTTTATGCTTTGAAGCTGGCGGTTAATCGGCTTGATAACCTCGCTCATGGTTTTGAGTCGGTGCTCTTTTACTGTCTTTGAACTTATGGTGAGCATAATGCCTACTGGTAGCCTAAAGCTCTCTAGTAGTGGCTCAAACGTATTACTAAGCCTTTTAAGCTCACTAGTAAAACAAGCTCTAGGGCTGCCGTCTAAGCCGCTTGTGAGTATCGGTAAGTGCTTACCCGAGATAGGGCTTATGAATGTACGCAGCACAGTTTGGTTCGATTTACCTTTTTGATACTTGCGCTTTTGGTTGCCTCTATCTGGTACATGAGCAAATAGCTCACCGAGGACAGGACTGTGTTTTTTGAGCTTCGAGGGCAGCCAGATGTTTTTGTTTTTATATCCTTTAATCGGAGGCGGGAGCGCCTTGTCTTTTACCATTCTTTTTATGGAGCTTTCTGATACTTGTAGAACAGAGGAAAGATCTTGAATTGATAGCATTAGATACAAATACCAGAAGTTACAGCCCCGCATAGAGGCGGGGCAATATATTGCTTATTTATACTTACCTTTGATGCTGGTTACTTTTGGTGTTCGAGCCTTCTTTGCCCCTTTGTTAGCCACTACAAAGCTATTGCTTTTCCCCATCATTCGCTTTGAAGTTACATTGATCTCTGGAGGAATTATCACGGGATACCCTTTGGCATAGTCCTTCAAAATTGCTTTTGCTTTGCGAGTTAGAAATCCACAAGCAACTCCTAGCTTTTTTGAAAGTCGGTATTTACATAAAAATACATACGAGCCGTATGACTGCGCTAGTAAATGAAGTAGTTTCCACTCATTACTGTATGTCGATTTATGGATACAGACTCCCGATTCTGTAAGGTGTTTTAGGGCTCGTATATGCTTGTGATAACGTTGTTTTGAAGCAATGTATTGGCGCTGAGTTGCTTGTTGTTCAGGTGTCATATCAAGCCCCCTTATTTTGTTTTACTTCTAGGTTTTCAATCCATTCAATGACTTCATGTAATTTGAACCCGACAGCTCTTTCACCTAACAATACCCTAGCTGGAAAGGAACCTTCAGCGATTCGGCGGTAGATTGTAGGGCGTGATAAACCAGTTAGACGCATTACTTCTGGTAAGCGAACAATAGAAAGTTGAACTTTGGTACTCATGTGATCTCCTTAGATGTCGTAACTTCTGATAGGAGATTAATGAGTTATCTGTGATGAAATAAGACGGAAAAAAAGGAGAGCGATTTATTCCCCCCTTATCTGTTTTTGAAGAAGTGACTTTATCTCTTACGATTGAGCCTTTTGAATAGCGACTGATACTTAATCAAGTGTGTTTGCTCTCTTGTTTTCGTATAGCGAGCTCTAATTTGGGTAAGTGTATCGCCTCCATCGGTTCGTGCTACTTCTTGTAGCTCTTCTTCATAACTTTTGACTACTTGCATGGCATGAAACAGGATGGTTTCGGAATCTGTTCCAATGCTGTGATTGTGTGAAAGCTCTCGCTCAGGAAAAGGGCTGATGCCTAAACTATCAAGTTTGTTCACGTGTACACGAATAGCTTTTGTATCAATACCAAGTGCCAATGCAGCTTTGTTTTTACTACCTAATAAAATACAAATAGCCCAAACAAAAGTTGATTCTGAAAGTAGCTTTTCAGGTCGCCCAGCACTCTTGCTTTTTATGGATTTTCTTTGGAGCAGTTGGTTGAGCATCTGAATGTAAAATCGGTGTTCAAGTGTTAAGTTATTTGGTGGATTGTTCAAGAATTCAAATAGGTCATCTTCATACTTTAAGAAAATATCATCGTTAGCGAATGAAGATATTTCGACTGATGTTTTAGGGACTACCCCACCTTTCAGTGCCTTAATTTCTGATGCTGTTACTTTCTTCGGGTCAATATCAATGTGCTTTTGCTTATTCATCGCCAACAACCCTCAGTGATTTATAACCAGTAATAGAAAGTGTGCCTTGTGATGCTTGGATAATATGCTCGCTCCACCATTGCATCATTGGGCGTCTGCGCTCTAAATAGTCGGTGCGGTTGTATGCTCGTCTCACTTCGTTTTTATCAATGTGGGCGAGGGCTGCTTCGACCAAATCAGAATCATACCCTTGCTCGTTAAGTGTGGTACTGGCAATAGAACGCAAGCCGTGACTTACTAAGCGCCCAGCAAAGCCCATGCGCTTCAGGGCAGCATTTGCGGTTTGGCTGTTGGTTGGCTTTTTCGGATCACGGTCAGCAGGAAATACATAGTCACGATGTCCGCTGATCGGTTTCATAGATTCCAAGAGCGCTAACATTTGAGGCGTTAGTGGGATGGAGTGCTCTTTACGTTTTTTCATACGCTCCGCAGGAATCACCCACTGATTATTCTCAAAGTCGATCTCTTCCCATCGTGTGCCTGCCGCTTCATTAGGGCGAGTCATTGTGTGCAGTTGCCACTCAATCAGCGAGCGAGTGGTGCGCTTAATACTGGCGTTGGCTATTGCTGCCATTAGTTCAGGTAGCTCAGCAGGTGCTAAGGCTTTCATGTTTTCTTTCTTTGGCTTTTTAAAAGCAGCTCGAATACCTGAAAGTGGGTTTGCTGGTGCGAGCCCACAATTGACGGAGTAGTCCATCACTTCGTTAAGCCTTTGAGTGACACGCTTTACGGTTTCTAAGCTTCCTTTTGCTTCTACTGGGCGAAGCAACTCTATCACCATTGGAGCGGTAACTTGGGTAACTGGTGTTTTAGCGAGTGTTGGGAATACATACAGCTCAAGAGAACGCCAAATATCTTTAGCGTAGTCCACAGTCACATCATTACGCTTTATATCGAACCAGTCCGAGGCAACATTAAACAGAGTGTGCTCAACAATAGCGGCTTGCTCCTTTACTGACTCGTTTCGATGTTCTTTCGGATCAATTCCCTGCGCTAGTAGCTCTTTTGCTTCTAAAGCTATTTTTCGAGCATTGGCAAGGGTGAGGCTAGGGTAAGTCCCTAATCCTAGGTTAATGCGTTTCTTGGTTATCGGGTGGTAGTAATTGAGATTCCATTGAGTCGTCCCATTTTTTCTCACTCGAAACTGCAATCCATCGCCATCTGATAGGACGTAGTCTTTATCTTTGGGCTTTGTTGCTTTTAGTTCTTTGTCAGTAAGACGAGTTGTTTTACGAGCCATATACACCCCTAGAATTGCTGTTTAGTATTCCAATATAACGAGTTGTTGCTTGGAATACTAACTGGAATACTAAGAGATTGAGAGGTCTTGATATGTAATGAAATGCTACGAGAAGGGTAATGTGTTGATGTGTAAGGCTTTAGATGCAAAAACGGGACATCCTGAGATGTCCCGTTCCAAACGTTTGGTGGAGCTGGCGGGAGTTGAACCCGCGTCCAAAAATCATTCATCATTGGTACTACATGCTTAGTCGATCTTTAATTTCACCAGCAACCTGCGAACCGACACGCTAGTTAAAGGCTAACCTGAATTGTTATTCGCGCTTTTCCTCTCAGGTGGGAGAATCCGCGCTAGCTAGTTTGGGTTTGATCTCTTATTGGTCCCCGTCTTACGAGCGGAAGCTAGGGTAAGAGAGCTCTGAGCAGGTTATTAAGCTGCTAGTGCGTAGTTTTCGTCGTTTGCGACTATTTTTTTGCGGCTTTTAACGTGGCCAACCGCCCCACGGCATGCACCTCAGACTTCAAAATTCCTGTCGAATCCTAAATCAGCCCCAAGTGTTATTTGCATAGTACCAGAAAAGCTTTGCCTGTCTAGCACTGTGCGTTTAAGTGCTTAAAATTAACGCAAATTACTCTTCATAATTCGTGCTTTATCTCTCGCCCAATCTTTTTCTTTCATATCAGTACGTTTATCGTGCAGCTTTTTACCTTTCGCTACGCCAACTTTAATCTTCGCCCAAGAGCGAGACCAGTAAAGCGCGGTTGCGACAAGTGTCATGCCTTCACGGTTAATACGACCGATAAGGTTGTCGAGTTCTTTTCTCGACATTAGTAGTTTACGGATGCGTGTTGGGTTCGCCACGATATGAGTACTCGCTTGAGTGAGCGGAGTGATCGTCATACCACTGATGAATGCTTCGCCGTCTCTGATGTAGACGTAGCTTTCTGCGATATTGGTTTTGCCTTCACGTAGGGATTTTACTTCCCAGCCTTGTAGCTCAAGCCCCGCTTCTATCTCATCATCGATGAAATATTCGTGGCGAGCTTTCTTATTAAGCGCAATGGTATTGCTACCGGCTTTTGATTTTGATTTATTCTTTGCCATAATGGCCTCATTATACGGATTGCACCCTAGTTGGGGAATCCTTTTTATTTGCGCTCTGGCCCAATACAATTAAAATTGCAGTTTGTGTTAATGTAACGCTGTCTTTAACAGGAGTCTATATGCCAAAGGTTACTCGTTCAGCATTAGTGTCGTTTAGTGCCGACCAGATGTTCAGCTTGGTCAATGATGTTGCTCGTTATCACGAGTTTTTGCCAGGGTGTTCTGGTTCACGTGTGATCGAATCTTCAGATTCAACTATGGTGGCTTCGGTTGATGTCTCTAAAGCGGGTATCAGTAAAACATTTACCACATCGAACCGCTTAGCGGATGGCGCTGAGATCTTGATGGAGCTGGTGGACGGCCCGTTTAAAAAGCTACAGGGCGGTTGGTATTTTACTCCGCTCGATGAGCAAGCGTGTAAGGTTGAGCTTAAGTTAGAGTTTGAATTCTCTAGCCGAATGATTGAAATGGCATTTGGTAAGGTTTTCAATGAGCTGACGAGTAATATGGTCAGTGCTTTTACTCAACGCGCGAAACAGGTTTACTAAGCCATGACTATTGAATCAGATATGATCCACGTAGAGGTTGTGTTCGCGCTTCCGCACGAGCAGCGTGTGTTTACCTTGGTAGTGAACAAGAACGCGACCGTTGAAGAGATCATCGCACAGTCTGGTGTTTTGGAACTGTATCCAGAAATCGACTTAGCGAAAAACAAGGTTGGCGTATTCAGCCGTAACGTTAAGCTAGATGCGACAGTTCGAGATAAAGACCGTATCGAAATCTACCGAGCACTGTTGGCCGATCCAAAAGAGATTCGCCGTAAGCGTGCTGAGCAAGCAAAAGCAGCAGCTGCTAAATCGTAATGCCAAACAAGTTTGACTAAGAAGAGAGCTCGCGATATTGGCGAGCTTTTTTGTGCCTGTTGGTTAGACAACGCAGATAATTTGTTAGCAGATATTAAAAAGCCTACTCGTGTGAAGTGAGCAGGCTTTTGCGATTCTTGCTTTGTCGACCTATAGCTTTGTCGACTGATAGCTTTATCGGCTAAGAGCTTTGTTGACTGGAAAGCTTTGTTAGTTGAAAGCTAGCGAAGGCTTTCGAAGAACTCATCACTGGCTTCAAAGTCACCATTGATCGTTACTAGAGTGCCTGTGGCATCAAAGTTCACGACAAGGTTTTTCTGGATAGGGTCGTTATGGCCTTTTTGGTGGTGGTAAATGTAGTACCACGTATCTGGATAGCCATTTTCGATAAGCATAGGTGAGCCCATAACGTAACGAACTTGTGTTTTTGTCATGCCAAACTTGAGCTGATCGACAGCTTCTTGTTCAACATAGTTACCCTGATTGATGTCAATTCGATAAACCAACTTCTCTAGTAGAGAGCAACCGGTCAACATTGTTAGTGCAAGTGGAACTGCAACTAACCACTTTTTAATTCGCATAGTTTGAGATCTTTCTTCGCTAAAATACTGCCTGATAATAAACAAGCTCCAGCAAGAAGTAAAAAGCTCCTTGCGCTTTGAGCTTGTTATGACTGGCAATTTTGAATTAAGTTGCAAAATTGCCAAGAATTTTCGGTAAATTATCAGAAAGTTGCCGAATATGTAACCTAAGCTGCGATTAATAACTCTTTTGCATTGGCAAGTGTCGATTCGGTAATTTGGCTGCCACCAAGCAGTCGAGCAAGCTCTGAAACGCGTTGTTGTTCATCAAGCGTGTGCATTTGAGTCTCGGTTTTACCTGATTTCGTGTTCTTCGCAACAAACAGCTGTTGGTGACCGCAACCGGCAACTTGAGGTAAATGCGTCACACACATCACTTGCGTAGATTCGCCCAGTTTTCGAAGCATTTTTCCGACAACCGCAGCGGTTGGTCCACTGATACCCACATCGACTTCATCGAAAATGAGGCTTGGTGTATCCACTTTTTGCGCTGTGATCACCTGAATCGCTAGTGAGATTCGTGATAACTCGCCACCAGAAGCCACTTTAGCAATGGGCTGCATTGGTTGGCCAGGGTTGGTCGAAACAATGAAGGTCACGTTATCCATACCTAATGGAGAAGGGTGTGTGTTGGTGTTGTTTACTTCAATGGCAAACTGCGCTTTTTCCATGCTCAGTTCATGCATGCTTTGCGTGATCAGCTTGTTGAGTTCTTTTGCGTAACGAGTTCGAGATTTATGAAGCTTCTCTGATTTAGCCACGAACGATTGGTATTGGTTTTCTACTTCGTTTGCTAATTCTTCCAACTTGTCATCAGAGCAATCAAGCGCTTCAACTTGTTGTAATAAGTCTTGATGATGCTTATAGAGCTCTTCTGGCAACACGTGATGTTTACGAGACATCGACATTACTTTTGAGAAGCGCTCTTCAACGTAAGCCATACGACCGGGATCAACATCAATGCTGTCTAGGTATGTTCTTAACTCGTTGTTGGTTTCTTCAATCTGAATAATGGCTTCAGACAATAAGTTTGGTAACTCAGCCAATCTTTCATCTAGCTCCGCTAACTGAATTAAGGAGTTATTGGCCGATTGCAGAATACCAAGCGCATTAACTTCTTCACCTTCATAAATAAGCTCGATAGCTTGTTGGCAGGTTGTGGCCAGTTCTCCGCTATTGGAGAGGCGCTTATGCTCTTGTTCGAGGTCTTCATATTCTTCCTCCCCAATAGACAGCTCATTTAACTCTTTGATTTGGTATTCAAGAAGTTGTTTTTGAGCTTGGTTTTGCTGGCTATTTTCACGTAACTCTTTCAAGTGGTTATCGGCTTGTCGCCAGGCTTGGTAAGCATTACGTGTCGATTTCAATAGGTTCAAGTGACCTGCGTATTGATCAAGCATGGCCATTTGGTAATCGCTTTTCATCAACTGATGGTGCGCGTGTTGACCATGAATGTTGATCAACAGCTGTCCAAGCGATTTTAATTGTGAAAGAGGCACGGGACTGCCGTTGATGAATGCGCGAGAACGACCTTCTTTAGAGATGGTTCTGCGTAGGATGCATTCACCGCCATCAAGCAGTTCATTGTCTTCTAACCAGCGGGTAGCATGCAGATTGTTCTCAAGTAAAAAAGCGGCACTGACTTCGGTTTTTTCTTCACCTTGTCGAACCATTCCTGCATCAGATCTTCCTCCAAGACACAAGCCTAAAGCGTCGATAGCGATAGATTTACCCGCACCAGTTTCTCCGGTGATTGTTGTCATGCCTTTAGAGAGTTCTAGCTGTAAAGACTTAACAATAGCGAAATTATTAACACTTAGATGAGCCAGCATTTTTATTTACCTGTATAACTGAACAATACTGTATATAAGCCCAGTATATACTGTTTCTTTATACAGTAAAGTCGACAGGTAAAAATTTTTTGTGACCGATCTCAGAATTGAGCGCGTCCGTAGATCACTGAAACCGCAGTAGATTCCCAATTCAGTTGTTCCTCCCTGTCGGGAGTGGAGGTATAAGGAATTGCAGAGAAGCGAGAGCCGACGGGCTTTCTATGGGCAATAAAAAAGGCTGACGAACGTCGTCAGCCTTTCATAATTCGGTTACTTCTGGAGCTTTTATTCTTTTAGAACAACTTACTCGACCAGCCTAGTTTGTTACGCAGAACATGGTAGTAGTTGTAGTCTTTAGGGTGGATCAGCTTGAGCACATTCGGACTTTGGTAAATGTGGATCTCATCGCCAGGAGAAACTGGTAGCGAGATTTGACCATCGCAGCTCACTTCCTGTGTACCGCGGTTATCTGGCGATACGATCAGCTTGATACGACGCTTTCCATCCACCACAAGTGGTCGGCTTGAAAGGGTGTGTGGGAACATTGGTACTAATGAAATTGCATTTAAGCTTGATGACAGGATAGGACCACCGCCAGAAAGCGAATAAGCGGTAGAACCTGTCGGTGTTGAGACGATCAAGCCATCAGAACGCTGTGAGAAGGCGAAGCTGTCATCGATATACACTTCGAACTCGATCATATGTGCGACTTGACCGGGGTGAAGTACTGCTTCGTTGAGTGCGGCGTTGTGGCTTTTTATTTGGCCATGACGATGAATTTCAGTTTCAAGTAAGAAGCGCTCTTCTTCCATGAATTCACCCTTGAGTACATCAGTAAGCGCACTCTGGAAGTTTTCAGGATTAAGATCGGTAAGGAAACCTAGGTTACCTCGGTTTACGCCAATCACTGAAATATCGAAACGTGACAAGATTCTAGCGGCACCGAGCATATTTCCGTCACCACCCACCACAATGGCGAGATCGGCGCGTTTACCTAATTCAATTAGGCTAGAAAAATGTTCTTGTGGGATATCGTCTAAAATTGTAGCGAGTCTGTCATCCACAAACACTTGATAACCCTCAGTACTTAACCACTGATAGAGCTCTCTATGAGTCTGAATTGCTTGCTGATCTCGAGGTTTACCAATAATGGCGATGACTTCAAATGGCTTTTTCATAACGTTTCCAAACGAATTAGGCTTGAATCAAAATTCTTCATCCCCATAATAAAGGCAAGTTGAACGTCTATGCGAGTGTTTTATATCAATTTGGGGTGCAAACACACCTGTCACTTGCATTGAAAACGAATTCTGGAGAGATCATGAGCAACGAAGAAAACAAAGTAACGGAAGAAGAGCTAGATCAAATCATTGCTGAAGCTGAGAAAGTTGAAGAAGCTGAGCTAAATGAAGAGTCTGTTGATGAGCAAGAAGCAAAAATCGCTCAACTAGAAGCTGCACTACTTTCTAGCGAATCTAAAGTGAAAGAGCAGCAAGATTCTGTTCTTCGCGCAAAAGCTGAAGTTGAAAACATGCGTCGCCGTAGCGAGCAAGAAATTGATAAGGCGCGTAAATTCGCTTTGAACAAGTTTGCTGAAGGTCTACTTCCTGTCATCGACAACCTAGAGCGTGCAATGCAAGCGGCAGATGCTGAAAACGAAGTGGTTAAGCCACTGTTTGAAGGTGTTGAGCTAACGCACAAAACGTTCGTAGACACAGTTGCTAAGTTTGGTCTTAAAGAGATCAACCCTGAAGGTGAAGTGTTCAACCCTGAATTCCACCAAGCGATGTCTATCCAAGAAAGTCCAGATCACGAATCAAACACGGTTATGTTCGTAATGCAAAAAGGTTACGAGTTAAACGGTCGTGTGGTTCGCCCTGCGATGGTTATGGTTGCTAAGTAATGACGTGTTACGCTGCCAAGTGATTGAGTCGCGCATTGACTGAGTAGTCGCGGCGACAAAATAAATCACTGGTTTACGTAAAATGGAAAGAGAGGCATATGCCTCTCTTTTTTTGTGCCTATAACTTGAGACCCCACGTAAATAGTCACCAAAAACGCATTAAGAATGTTGTTCCTTTTATATTACCCAGAACAATGATTTAGAGTTTTATATTATGAAACCAGTTGTTAATGAAGAAATGTTTTGACGTCACACTTGTAATGTTTTTGTAAATAAATGCTTTTAATTGTTATCTTTGTATGTAAAATCCACTGCGATATAGCGATTTAACTCGCATATATAACTATAAAAGTACAAATTTCAAACACAACAAACTGGAGAAGAACGATGGATAAATCGCTCTCAAGTAAGATTTTTGTAGGCTTGTTTGCCGGCCTACTTATTGGTACTGCTATTCAGTACCTATTCAACGGTATTGCAGTATTTGATACTTACCTGCTAGGTCTAGCAGAAGGTGTCGGTGGTATGTTTGTCTCTTTGATCAAACTATTGGTTGTTCCACTGGTATACGTATCTATCGTTTGCGGAATTGTTGAATTGAAAGACATCCGTTCTTTCGGTCGCCTAGGTGGTAAAACTTTTGCTCTTTACATTATCAACACCATCATCGCGATTTCTGCAGCCCTAACTGTTGGCCTTATTTTCCAACCGGGTGCTGGTGCAGATTTAGCCGGAACGATCTCTGAGACAGTTCAACTAACAACAACTGAAACTCCAGATATCTTCTCTCTTGTTGTGAACATCGTTCCTAGCAACCCAGTTCAGGCGTTTGCAAGCGGCGACATGCTACAGATCATCTTCATGGCAATTTTGACTGGTCTTGCTATTCAGGCTCTTGATTCACGTGGCGGTCCAGCGATCAAAACGTTCAAGATGGCTAACGAAATCATGATGAAGCTTATCGGCCTAGTAATGAGCTTGGCGCCATTTGGTGTATTCGCTCTGATGATTCAACTAGGTGCGACACTGAACGCTGAGACACTTATGTCTGTAGCTGGCTATGTAGCGCTTGTTGTTGCGATGCTAGTGTTCTGGATTTTCTTCTTCTACCCAATGATGGTTGGTATCGCGACAGGTATTACGCCTAAGCAATTCCTACGTGCAACTCGTGAGCAAATCCTTTTCTCACTATCGACGGCAAGTTCGAATGCGACTATCCCAGTAACAATGCGCACTCTAACTGAAAAGCTTGGTGTATCAAGATCTGTGGCAGGCTTCGGTGTACCACTGGGTGCGACAATGAACATGTCTGGTGTTTCTATCTACATCGCACTAGCGACAATGTTCGTAGCAAACGCATTCGGTCAACCAATCAACACGGCTGACATCTTTACTCTGGGTCTAACTATCTTGCTACTGTCTATCGGTGCTGGTGGTGTTCCTGGTGGTGGTGTTGTAATGGTAGGTGTTCTATTGCACCAACTAGGTTTACCACCAGAAGGTCTAGCTATCATTGCTGCGGTAGACCGTATCAACGATATGTTCTGTACTTCTTCTAACGTAGTAGGTGATACAGCGGTTAACACTATCGTTGCTAAGTCTGAAGGCGAAATCGGCGTTGAAACAAACGAAGAAGCTGAGCTAAAGAAAGCAGAAGCGTAATCAGAGATTTTCCTCTATAGATGAAATCTAAGTGGAAAGCCTGAATAGACAAACGGAGCCTAAGTGGCTCCGTTTTTTATTGGGTGATAACCCCAGTTACTGGGCTTATGTGAAGGTAATGATATGTATTCGTGTCTAACCATTCCTTTTATCAAAATAAATGTGAAAAAATCCAGTATCCCCCCTTGAAAAGGATTCGTGAGCCCTTATCTATGGTGCATACGAAAGCAAAATACATTTGCATTTAAATTTTGTGTATTAGGGTTGAATCCCTGATTACTACCCCCCACATAGTGGGTATAGCAAAAAACTAAATAGAATTTATTCGGAGAAAGCCTGATGGGTCGAATCATTGGTATTGATTTAGGTACTACTAACTCTTGTGTTGCTGTTCTTGACGGTGACAAACCACGCGTATTAGAAAATGCTGAAGGCGAACGCACAACAGCATCGGTAATCGCATACACTGAAGGCGAGACGCTAGTTGGTCAACCTGCGAAACGTCAAGCTGTTACTAACCCTCAAAACACGCTATACGCGATTAAGCGTCTAATCGGTCGTCGTTTTGAAGATGAAGAAGTTCAACGCGATATCGAAATCATGCCTTTTAACATTGTTAAAGCTGATAACGGTGATGCATGGGTTGAAGCGCAAGGCCAAAAAATGGCTGCTCCTCAAGTATCTGCTGAAGTTCTTAAGAAAATGAAGAAAACAGCTGAAGACTTCCTAGGCGAAGAAGTAACTGGCGCAGTAGTAACTGTTCCTGCTTACTTCAACGATGCTCAACGTCAAGCAACGAAAGATGCTGGCCGTATCGCTGGTCTAGATGTTAAACGTATCATCAACGAACCTACTGCTGCTGCTCTGGCTTACGGCCTAGACAAGCAAGGTGGTGATCGCACTATCGCTGTATACGACCTTGGTGGTGGTACATTCGATATCTCTATCATCGAAATCGACGAAGTAGAAGGCGAGAAGACTTTCGAAGTACTTTCAACTAACGGTGATACTCACCTTGGTGGTGAAGATTTCGATAACCGCATGATCAACTACCTAGTAGATGAGTTCAAGAAAGAGCAAGGTATCGACCTTAAAGCTGATCCACTAGCAATGCAGCGTGTTAAAGAAGCAGCAGAAAAAGCGAAAATCGAGCTTTCTTCTACTACTCAAACTGACGTAAACCTACCTTACGTTACTGCTGATGCGACTGGTCCTAAGCACATGAACATCAAAGTGACTCGCGCGAAGCTTGAGTCTCTAGTTGAAGACCTAGTTCAACGTTCTCTTGAGCCACTAAAAGTTGCTCTAGCAGATGCTGACCTATCTGTAGGCGAAATCACTGACGTTATCCTAGTAGGTGGTCAGACTCGTATGCCTATGGTTCAAGCTAAAGTAACTGAATTCTTCGGTAAAGAGCCACGTAAAGACGTGAACCCTGACGAAGCTGTTGCAATGGGTGCTGCTGTTCAAGGTGGTGTACTAGCTGGTGAAGTTAAAGACGTTCTTCTTCTAGACGTTACTCCTCTATCTTTCGGTATCGAAACGATGGGCGGCGTAATGACTAAGCTTATCGAGAAAAACACAACTATCCCTACTAAAGCGGATCAAGTGTTCTCTACAGCTGAAGACAACCAAAGCGCAGTAACTATCCACGTTCTTCAAGGTGAGCGTAAGCAAGCGACTTACAACAAGTCTCTTGGTCAGTTCAACCTAGAAGGTATCCAACCAGCACCACGTGGCATGCCACAAGTTGAAGTAACATTCGACCTAGATGCTGATGGTATCCTGAACGTATCTGCTAAAGATAAAGCGACAGGTAAAGAGCAGAAGATCACTATCCAAGCATCAGGCGGTTTGTCTGAGGAAGAGATCGAAGCAATGGTTCAAGAAGCAGAAGCTAACAAAGAAGCTGACAAGAAGTTCGAAGAGCTAGTAACTGCACGTAACCAAGCTGATCAAATGATTCACGGCACTAAGAAGCAAGTAGAAGAAGCTGGTGAAGCTCTACCTGCAGACGAGAAAGCTAAAATCGAAGCAGCTATCGAAGCTCTAGAATCAGTTAAGTCTGGTGACGACAAAGAAGCTATCGACGCTAAAGTTCAAGAACTTATGCAAGCAGCTCAAAAGCTAATGGAAATTGCTCAACAGAAAGCTCAAGCTGAACAAGCTGGTGCTGACGCTGGTGAACAACCTAAGCAAGACGACGATGTGGTAGACGCTGAGTTCGAAGAAGTAAAAGAAGACAAAAAATAATTTCGTCGCAGAGTAGCCTGATTTCGTTGTCGGAAGTGCTCACCTACTAGCGTAGGCTCCGCGCTTCCTCCTAGAACTCAAGCTACTTGCTTAGAAATTCATTGTCTCAAAGACTTATTATTGCGGGCGTCAGAGGTAACTCTCACGCCCGTAAATTTGTATTTAGACTTGTCGATCTAGATAATAGCTTTATTCGGCGTTTCAGCCGACAGAACTTTTATCTAGATTGATACACAGACTGCTGAAGTGATCATTCGGCAGTAGCAATTATTTTGGTGACCTAGAACATGTCAAAACGTGATTTTTACGAAGTATTAGGCGTAAGCCGCGATGCATCAGAGCGCGATATTAAAAAAGCGTACAAACGCTTAGCGATGAAATTCCACCCGGACCGTAATCAGGGTGATGAAAGCGCAGCAGACAAATTTAAAGAAGTAAAAGTAGCGTACGAGATCCTAACCGATGCTCAAAAGAAAGCAGCTTACGACCAATACGGCCACGCAGCTTTTGAACAAGGTGGCATGGGTGGCGGCGGTTACGGCGGCGGTGGCCAAGGTGACTTCGGCGATATCTTCGGTGACGTATTTGGCGATATCTTCGGCGGCGGTCGTCGTGGTGGTGGTCAAGCGCGTGCACAACGTGGTTCTGATTTGCGTTACAACATGGAGCTTTCTCTAGAAGAAGCCGTTCGTGGTGTATCTAAAGAGATTGAAGTACCAACACTTGTTGAATGTGACATTTGTGATGGTAGCGGCGCGAAAGCGGGTTCTTCTGCACAAACGTGTGGTACTTGTCATGGCCACGGCCAGGTACAAATGCGCCAAGGTTTCTTTGCGGTTCAACAGACTTGTCCTACTTGTAATGGTAAAGGCAAGATCATCAAAGACCCATGTAACTCATGTCATGGTCAAGGTCGCAAACAGAAGACGAAAACGCTTAACGTTAAGATCCCAGCAGGTGTTGATACTGGTGATCGCATTCGTCTATCTGGCGAAGGCGAAGCAGGGGAGCACGGCGCTCCAGCTGGCGACTTGTACGTACAAGTACACGTAAAAGAGCACAATATCTTTGAGCGTGACGGCAACAACCTTTACTGTGAAGTGCCAGTGAGCTTCTCTATGGCTGCTTTAGGTGGTGAAGTTGAAGTTCCAACACTCGATGGCCGTGTAAACCTTAAAGTGCCAGAAGAGACACAAACGGGCCGTATGTTCCGTATGCGTGGCAAAGGCGTGAAAGGCGTTCGTGGCGGCGGTGTGGGTGACCTAATCGTTAAGCTAGTGGTTGAAACACCGGTTAAGCTAAGCTCTCGTCAAAAAGAACTACTGCGTGAATTTGAAGAAACATGTTGTGGTGAAGCTGCAAGCAAGCACAAGCCAAAATCTGAAGGTTTCTTCAGCGGCGTGAAAAACTTCTTTGATGACCTAACTAAGTAATCAACTGATTAGATAAATAGGTTATTGACACGTTAAGTTGTTGATCTTTAAATTATTGACACTTCAATTTAATGATAAAAGTAGAAAAGCCTGCTCATGTAGCAGGCTTTTTTGTGTCTATAGATTTGTGTTTTTTGATTGGTATAAAAGAAGCTCATAGCAAAAATAATCGAAATTTTTCAGATCACCCCCTAGAGGCTTTAGTGTCTCCTCTTGTTACTTCCAACACGCTTGAGGCTCTGAAACACCTGAGTGATGTAACTCCAGAATATCAGTCGGTGAGTCTAAGCAGTCATCATTTGTCTGTGGTGCGTGTGGTTCAGCTTGAATGGAGTATGAGGTACTGCTAGCCGAAATTGTTAGTGTATACCTGCTTGTATCGGTATCGCAAAACGAGCACGTCCCTCCAGAAACTATGTTTCCAGCAGCCGTGGCATAATTTCCGGCGTAAGCACTCTCAAGTTCAAGTTGGATTTTTGCCATATCTCCTATCGCTGTCATTCGATGCGATTTTAACACATGGCTTGTGTAGCTTGGATAAGCTATTGCACTGAGTACTCCTACAATGGCAACAGCGATCAATAATTCGATCAGTGTCATTCCTTTCATACTTAAATTGTTGTTGTTACATCTTTTTATTCGAATCTTCACGAGTAGTTTCCTTTCATAACCCTGTCCATTTTTCTCGGGTGGTAGCATCGGTGCAAGATTAAACATGCTTACGCACCTGATTACATAGGAATTTGGGAAATGACTCGCGGGTTTACTTTATTAGAGCTGTTAATAACGGTGTCGATACTGTCGATATTGGTAGCGACGGCTGCTCCGAGTTTTAGTTCAGTCACCCAAACAGTCAAGATACAGCGCCTTGCTGGGGAGTTGAATGGTTTCTTAGTACAGGCAAAGTCTGAGTCTGTGAAAAGAAATCAAAAACTCTGGGTACATTTCTCGACGGCTAAAAATGAAGAGCAATCTACGGGGGAGTGGACTGTATGGTTGAAGCCTACGGAAGATCTGTCTGGTGATACATTGCTGATGTTGTCGGGAGAACCGTTTCGAGATTTATCGTTTTCTCATAACTATACAGGCTCAAAAATCAGCTTTGAAAGTGTAAGAGGAAGGCCTGCCAGAGGTACGATTTACTTGGCTCCTAAAAGAGCTTCAACCGACCGGCTTTTGATTAAACTATCTAGCCCTCCGGGGCGAATTAAAGTGTGCGGCGAATCAGGCGCTCAGTATGGTTACTATGCTTGCTAAGGCCCGCAGCAGAAGCTTGCGAAAGCAAAAGGGCGCATCTCTCATTGAACTGATGGTTACCTCCGTTATTGGTGTATTCGCGATTGCTATTATCGGCAGCGTATTTATGACGGGGCACAGAATAGCCAAAGATAAAGGCATTGAGCTATTGCTGCTGCAAAACCTTACGAGCGCGATGCAGGTAATGAAAGAAGATATTCAACGAGCAGGCTACGATGGTTCAAATGGTGAATCCCTGAAGCTATTAGATGCCGTTAATACGATTCATGTTAGCGGTGGTGTTGAGGTGGGGTTCGTCTATTTGAAAGAGGGATCAACTGACGGAAAAAATTACAGGAATATCGTGTATAAAAAGGAGGGGACTCGATTGAAAGTTTGTGAAAAGGGCGTTCTTACTCCAGGGAACATTTTAGCTCATGATCAAGTTACCTCATGCTACTCACTTTTCGACGATAGCATTATTTCCGTCGACGATTTATCAATATCCTCACAAGTGTTGAGCAAAAATGGGGTGAGCACTACGCTCACTGATTTGAATATTGTTGCGTCAATTCCGAGTGCTGGGATCTCTAAAGGCGTCGCTATAACCGTTAAGCAAAGGAATTGGCAATGACCTCGGTAAAGCAGCAAGCTGGAGTAGCTACGTTGTTAATCACATCTGTTTTAGTGTTGAGTGCTTTAATTGTTACTTTGGGCACCTATCGCAGTGTTTTTCATCAAATTAAGGTCGCGCAGAATGAAGTTCAAGTTCGCAAAGCTCATTGGAACGCGGAGGCTGGGTTGGAGTGTGGTTTTACCTATATAGCTGAAAATGATCTCACGGCTATTCCCAATGATTTAATGAATCACTGTCAGCAGTCGAAAGTCCTCACGTTGAAATCAGATAACCTAACACCGAATATATTGGTGTCGAGTGCTCACTATTTATCTCTCAACAAAGAGATAAGTTTTAACAATTCGTCGGGGTTAGGGGCGATGCAAACCAATTCGAGTTTGGAGTTTATTTCTGATCACAATATCGATATTACCCCAGATATTAGTCTTACTGCGGTCGGTGGTATTAACGAATGTGTGTCTGTTCGGTTCTTAGATAGTGTGATCTATAAAAACCAAGGCGGCGGGCGTTTAAAGACAATCACACCTACGGGCGGCCTCCCTCCTTTTCCTACCTTTGAGTCTTGCCAACCGACAACCGATATTAGCCGCAATGCAACCATTGATTCAGTTGGGTCATTGCCTTCAAATGCTTTTCAATCAGATTTCAAATTTGACCCAGCCATCGATACTTTCTCTAATTACTTTGGGGTATCTAAAACGCCAGAAAATATTGACCAGATTAAGCGTGATTATCATGTGATTGACCTCATTGACAGGACTGTATCTCCCCCCAAGCACATTGATTTAGTCAATGGGAAGTATCAAGGTAATAAGTGTAGCCAAGCGATTAATAACGCCTTTACTAGTGGCAAAGATAAGGTGTGGGTGATAGGTGATTGCGTGGTCTATCACCCACCAATTAATGTGGTAGAACCTATCCCCGGTGTTATTACTCCACGTTCATTAGTGATTCAAGATGGCATCGTTGCGAACGGTAATGCAAGTGTGTTTGATGGTTCCTTTTATCACCTAAATGATATGATCATATACGACGAACCAGCCTCACCTGATGTTGATACGGACCTATTGAGCGGCTTATGGGCCAAAGTTCCAAATACGATACCTATCGCCGGCTTAGTGCAGAGCAATTCGGTTTATATTGGATTTGCTTCTTTTTTTCCCAAGGGAGGGATGTTCTTTGATTCAGTAGGCGGGTTATCGACAATTCAAGGTTCGATTAACTTAGATTACACAGGCGAATACAACCCCCATAGTGTTCCTTTGAAAGCCAAATGGAAAAAGGGATCATGGAATGACTTATAAAAATTCAGGTTTTAGCTTGATAGAGGTCCTGATCTCTTTTCTATTGATCGGTATCGCTTCGCTAGGGTTGGTTAAGCTACAGGTCTATGCAGAACAAAAATCGGATTACGCGCTGCACAGTGTAGAAGCGCTTCACTTTGCTGAAAGGCAGATAGAGTATTATCGAACTCGTGTATCGGATGTGGGGGGAGCTGTAGGGTTAATCCTTTTTACGGATCTCAATCAAGCGGACTACTGTCGCAATGCGACAAGTTCGGATCCTTTATCTGGTTTGTCGGGCTCTGGGTATACGATGAGCTGTGAGGTGACAAATGCCAGTGGTGCCTTGTCTCACGCTTTGAAAAACATTACGGTGACTGTTGCATGGCAAGATCGCATGAACCGTGCGCAAAGCATTCGCCTCGAAACTATGCTCTCCAAATACAGTGAATTTGATTGATCTATTAAGCAAACGTTTACTGCATGCCAAGCCCTACGCTTCTCCTTTACTGATAGTTTTCACTCCTCGGACATTGTTTACGTGCCAGTTAAAACTCTGTATATGGAATGGTGTTTTTTGTGTTTTTATATTGTTGCTGTTGTACAGTATTTTTGCAAAATATGTCTCCATTTATGGAAAATGATGTGGAACCTTGTGCTTTTTAACAGCGACTTTAATAGAATATGTGCTGTACCAATAGGCCATGGTCAAAACTTATATTAGGCCTAAACAAACAACATCACATATGGAGTTACAATGAGTAACCAAGCCGTAAAAAAAGCACCATCGACTGAGAAGATCAGTGGTATGGACCGCTTTCTAAACTTCATTGAACGCGCCGGCAACAAAATTCCAGATCCAGCAATTCTGTTCTTCTGGGCTCTAGTTATTGTATGGGTAGCATCTGCACTTTTATCGAATCTTTCATTCGACTTAATCAACCCTCAAACGGGTGCTGCTCTTGAAGTAAACAACCTACTTACTGGTGAAGCGCTTGCTAGCTTCCTAGCGAATATGGTTACCACGTTCACAGGCTTCGCACCGCTAGGCATCGTACTTGTTGCTATGCTAGGTGTTGGCGTTGCTGACTCTTCAGGCTTCATTACGACTGGCCTTAAGAAGATGCTTAACTTCACGCCAGCTAAGTTGCTAACGCCAATGCTAATTCTTGTTGCTATCGTGTCTCACACAGCAGCAGATGCAGGTTACGTTCTAGTAATCCCTCTTGGCGGTATCATCTTCCACGCAGCGGGTCGTCACCCTCTAGCGGGTATTGCAGCAGCGTTTGCTGGTGTATCCGGTGGTTTCTCAGCGAACTTCATTCCTTCAGGTATTGACCCGCTACTCGCAGGTTTCACTCAAACAGCGGCAAACGTTCTTGACCCTGCATACGTGATCAACCCTCTAGCGAACATCTTCTTTACTGGTTTGTCTTCAATTCTAATTGTGGCAATTGGTTGGTACGTTACAGAGAAAATCATCGAGCCTCGTCTTGCTAATACGCCTGTCGATGAAGATGCAGAACAAGCACCTGATCTAGGTACGTTTACAGCCATTGAATCTAAAGCATTCAAATTCGCTGGTTGGGCAATGGTTGCCGGTATTGGTCTGCTTATCGCGGCTCTAATGCCTGAAAACTCAGCACTTCGTTCACCAGAAGGCGAACTAACGGCGTTCTCAGCACCAGTAATGAAGTCTATCGTTCCTCTGATCTTCATCCTGTTTATTATTCCGGGTATCGTCTACGGCCGTGTAGCGGGTACCTTCAAGAATAGTAATGATGTTATCAAAGCAATGTCTGAGACGATGGCAACGATGGGCGCATACATTGTAATGTCGTTCTTCTGTGCTCAGTTCCTATCAGCATTTGCTCAATCAAACATCGGTACTATGCTGGCGCTTTACGGTGCTGAGGGCTTGAAAGCAATGGATCTTCCTGGTGAAGCAACGGTTGTTGGTATGATTCTACTAACGGCTTCAGTTAACCTTCTTGTAGGTTCAGCTTCAGCAAAGTGGGCACTGATTGGTCCTATCTTAGTTCCTATGTTAATGGTTGTAGGTATCTCTCCTGAGCTATCTCAAGCGGCTTACCGTGTAGGTGATTCAGTGTCTAACATCATCTCTCCACTGATGGTGTTCTTCCCACTGGTTGTTGTTTACTGTCAACGTTACGTTAAGTCGACAGGTATCGGTACTCTAGCTTCTCTAATGATGCCATTCTCGATTGCTATGCTAATCGGTTGGTCTATCTTCTTGCTAGGTTACTGGGCTCTTGGTATCCCGCTAGGTATCCAAGCTCCTTACACTTACACAATGTAAGATTGAACTAAGCAAAATTAAGCTTTATTCATTGCTAAGCCCGCACCGAAATGTGCGGGCTTTTTTTTTTTGCTATTTTTTTCTGTTTTTTTTATCCAAGACTTTTTATATCCCAAACTTTCTATATCCAAAACTTTTTATATTCAAAATAAAGGCACTCAGCTTATACTCCGGATTACGGCTAATTGTTGGCCGGTAAATTTAGGAAATCCAAGCCACATGAAAATTCTGCTTTTAGTAGGGTTAATTGTTTTAAATGGTCTGTTTGCCATGTCAGAGATTGCACTGGTAGCAGCAAAGAATAGTCGGCTGAAACGCTTAGCCGAAAAACATCGCTCCGCTCAGGTTGCTCTTGAGCTCAAAGAAAATCCAACCCGCTTCCTTTCAACCATTCAAATCGGTATTACGGTAATCGGCCTACTCAGCGGTATTGTGGGTGAGGCGACGCTTTCTGCTCCACTGGCCGTTCAACTTGAACTGTGGGGACTCGATCCAACACAAGCGAATATCCTGTCTACCACGGTAGTCGTTGTGGGTATTACTTACTTCGCGATTGTTGTAGGTGAGCTAGTGCCAAAACGTTTTGCTCAATCTCAAGCTGAAAACATTGCTGTGCTAGTCGCGCTGCCTATCTTCTGGTTATCTAAAATTGCGACGCCGTTTGTGTTTGCGTTGTCTGCTTCTACGGAAGGTATTCTCAAGTTAATGGGACGTGGTGGCGAAGAAGACAGTGTGACGGAAGATGATATTCATGCACTCGTGAAAGAAGGCTCGGAATCTGGTGTGATTGAACGTGGCGAGCAAGAGATGATTCGCAATATCTTACAGCTTGATGACCGTTTGGTGAGCTCGTTGATGACGCCACGTCGAGACGTCGACTTTCTGGATATTAGCCAACCGGTTGAGCAGATATTTAAAAAGCTGCGCAGTTCAAAGCATAGTGTGTTTCCATTGTGCCAAGACCACCTCAATAAAGTGGTCGGTACGGTGTCAGCCAAAGCCTTATTGAATCAGGCGGGCAATTTAAACATTCAAGTGATCATGGGGCTATCTCGCTCTCCGATCTATGTTCCTGAATCGATGAAGGCTTTACGTCTACTTGGCTATTTTAAAGAGTCGGGTACAGAGATGGCATTCATTGTTGATGAATATGGCGATGTTCAAGGCCTTGTGACTCATTACGATATCCTAGAGGCGATTGCTGGTGAGTTATCGAACAACCCTAAAGATCTTTGGACAGAGCAAGTGGAAGATGGATTACTGGTGGATGGATTGATTCCTATCAGTGAACTGAAAAACCGCTTAGAGCTGTCGGATTTTGAGGGGGAAAGCGAGAGCTTCCAAACGTTGAATGGCTTAGTGACTTGGTTAATAGGGCGCTTACCTGATGCAGGTGAAGTTGTTCAATACCAGCAGTGGCAGTTTGAAGTTATCTCTGTTGAGAACAATCGCATTGTGAGTATCAAAGCGAAGCAAATAGCCGATGACATAGAAGGCGCCAATAGCTAGCGATCCGCCTAATCAGTAAGCGGCGATTGTTCATTGCCTCTTATCTCTTTATTGTTCATTATCACGAAGATTAGGTATGCTTCACCGCATACCTATTTTCGTTTTTATCCTTTGTTTTCTGGAGCTCCCTTTGTCAGACCATCAATTCAGCCCTCAAGATGAAATCTTCATGCGACGCGCCATCGAGGTAGCTAAGCAAGCAGAAAAAGAGGGAGAGGTTCCCGTTGGTGCTGTTCTAGTGAAAGATGGGGAGGTTATCTCTGAAGGATGGAACCGCTCGATTGGCTGCCACGATGCAACCGCACATGCAGAAATCGAAACCTTGCGTAAAGCAGGTCAAGCCTTGGAAAACTATCGCTTACTTGATACCACCTTGTATGTCACCTTAGAACCTTGCCCAATGTGCGCGGGTGCCTTATTACACAGCCGAGTAAAGCGCATTGTGTTTGGTGCTCCAGACTTAAAAGCGGGTGCGGCGGGTACGGTATTGAATCTCTTTGAAAGCCAAGCCTCATACCACTATGCCGATGTTGAGCATGGTTTGTTAGAGGAAGAGTGTCGTGAACAATTACAGGCGTTTTTTAAGCGCCGTAGAAAAGAGATCAAAGAGAAGCGAAAGCTTGAGCGTTTGCAGGAAGAGCAGCGTTTAGAATCTGACAAGGCAAGTAATAAGAATAAGGTAAGTAACAAGAACAAGGTCTGTAACAAAAAATAGCAGCGATCTTTCGGCACTCTCAATCATAAGAGTGCCAAGCAAACTTACTTGGTCATTACTTTTACTCAGCAATCATCTGCATGAAAGCACGGTTGCGCCAAATGATCTTCTTCTTATTATTTGAAAGCATACGCTTACGACGGTTGGCAGCAACGGTCTTATCAAGGCGTTTCGATTTCAGTTTGTTCTTCATCATTTCAACGATTTCCTATTTGTCGTCTGGCTTTGTAAGTATGACTTCAGTTTTAATTATAGTGGTTATTTGCTTATAAGCTTTGCCACGAACTTAGCGTTGGTTTTCTGAACCACTATCGTGATGGCTAAGAGCTGAATGCAACAGAGCATTATGTCGCTTATGGTGTGACGTTATAAAGTTCGATTGTTACTGCAATATGACACTCTGGATATCGCAGGCGTTTTGTTTGTTTTGGTCATTTATCGTGATGCAATAAAAAAGAGCAATGCTAAATGGCATTGCTCTTTTTCTTTTATTTGGAAGACTCAGCGTCGTTCACTGCGGATTCAGTTTCACTGATTGTTGATTCAGCATCTGATACCTCTAGAGGTGGGATAACGACCAAACCTTCAAGGCTCGCTTCTTCCTCTTTATTACGCTTATTTACATGGCCAATAATGCTCTGATAATAACGGCGAATGTTCTCAACGTAATTCCTTGCTTCATCACCACGCGCATACCCGTAACGAGTTTTGCTGTAGTACTTCTTCTGTCTTAGCAGAGGAAGCCTGTCTTTCACATCACCCCAAGCATCAGGATCACCGCCTTGTGCTTTGGTTAAGCGACGAGCATCCATCATGTGCCCGTAACCTACGTTATATGAGGCAAGCGCAAACCAGATCTTCTCGTGTTGGGTGATTGAATCTGGTACTCGATTCACGATACGACGCAGGTATTCAACACCGCCTTGTACCGACTGTTTCGGATCGAGACGATTGGTTACACCAACGCTCTTCGCAGTAGGCAGTGTCAGCATCATCATGCCTCGAACACCTGTTGGAGAGCGTGCGACAGGATTCCAGTGTGACTCTTGGTATGCTAAAGCGGCAATCAAGCGCCAGTCAAATTCTTGAGAATATTTCTGAAATAGCGGCGACCATTTTGGCAGCTTGCTATCCAATGCGCGGATAAATGCACGAGTATCAACGTAATCAAAGGTGCCGATATGGCCGATGTATTTTTCTTCCAATGAAGCCAGTTCACCAGACTGTTTTAGGTTACCAAAGAACTCAATCAGTAATGCATAAAGGCTTTCATCTTCAGATTTCTGTAAATACCAAGAGATAGGTTGGTCTTCTGTCAGCTCAAATGCCAAAGCGACGTCTGGGTACAAACGCTGTGCGAGTGACAGCTCAATCGAGTCTGCTACAGTAAACAAGCGTTCACCAGTAGAGACTTCTTTTAGCAGGTCATTGATGTCAGCATTACCTATTGCATCGTAGATAAAGTCATCGTGCTTGTTCTGGATCTGTTTTAGCGTTGGCTCAAAATGTGAGTCCTTCACTACCACCAAAGATGGCGTCAATGTTTCGGTAGATGCCGTTTCTTCTGATTCAGTTTGTGCTTTTACGAAATCAGCTTGACGCTTATTCTCGAACTTGATCAGTTGTTGAAGGTTTCTTGGGCGCCACTGTCCTTTTTTATACACCACTTGCTGGCTTACATAGTAATAGGCGGGCGCAGCGCGATAAGCGCGTGTCAGGTTATTGTTTTGCGTTAACCCTGTCGCGATAAGATCGATCTCGCCTTTCTTTAAGGCTGGAAAGAGGCCGGATAAACGGTAAGCGGGTTTAATCTCAAGCTGTACACCAAGCTCCTGCGCAAATTCACGAGCTAACTCGTAATCCAAACCAGCAGGGCCATCGGGACCAATGTAATAAGAGAGTTGGTTATTTAGGGTGCCGACGCGAAGAACGCCTCGCTCTCGTATCTGCTCAAGGACACTTTTAGGTTCTGACTCAATCTGGCATCCAGCCAACCCAACTAGGGCAATGGCAAGCAGAAGGAACTTAGACGAAAAGATGAGCGTAAATTTAGGCATCAAAATGAAATCTCGAAAAGTGGAAGCCCCTTTATACCAAACCCCGCAAGGCTGGCAAAGCAGGTTTATTTAAACAGTTGTAAAAGTGCTGATAAATGCAGCAAAAGTACCATTTACGCATAAAGATAAAAAAAATCACGCAAACGGTTGCTTTTGGTGTTACGTCACAAAAAGAAATGCTTTATAATGCGCTCGCATTGAAGAGGTGGAATCGGCATAGGTTTGGCAACCTTCGGGAATAGCTTCGAAGAAAACAGTTAGGTTGTTCCTATAACCCACTGAATTTATTCCAATACTACCTTAATCAACTGCATAAGAGACCTAAGCACATGAGAATTTTGCGTGGCTCCCCAGCTCTATCTGAGTTTCGTGTTAACAAGCTTTTAGAGCTTTGTCGTGAATTAAGCTTACCTGTAACAGGTATTTACGCTGAGTTTGCCCACTTTGCTGATCTAACGGCAGACCTAGATGAGTCTGAAGTTGAGAAGCTAGAAAAGCTACTGACTTACGGTCCAACGATTGAAGAGCATGAACCTGAAGGTTTACTGCTGCTTGCAACGCCACGCCCGGGCACTATCTCGCCTTGGTCTTCAAAATCAACAGATATCGCACACAACTGTGGACTGGCTAAAGTGTCACGTCTAGAGCGCGGTACTGCTTTCTACATTGAAACCTCTGCTGAACTTTCTGAGCTTCAACTTGTTGAGCTGAAAGCAATCCTGCACGACCGTATGATGGAAGTGGTTTTCACTGACTTCGAATCAGCGGCGGCACTATTTACCGTGGCTGAGCCTGCTCCTTATGCGGAAGTTGACCTATTAACTGGCGGACGTAAAGCGCTTGAAAAAGCAAACGTTACCCTAGGTCTTGCACTTGCAGAAGATGAGATCGATTACCTTCTTGAAAGCTTCACCGAGAAGTTAGGTCGTAACCCGACTGACATCGAACTAATGATGTTTGCACAAGCGAACTCAGAGCACTGTCGTCACAAGATCTTTAACGCTGATTGGACTATCGATGGCGTTAAGCAAGAAAAATCATTGTTCAAGATGATTAAGAACACCTTTGAAACGACACCAGAGCACGTTCTGTCTGCTTATAAAGATAACGCAGCGGTAATGACAGGTTCTGAAGTGGGTCGTTTCTTCCCAGATCCAGAAACTCGCCAGTACAACTACCACCAAGAAAAAACACACATCTTGATGAAAGTTGAAACGCACAACCACCCAACGGCAATCTCTCCATGGCCGGGCGCATCAACAGGTTCAGGCGGTGAAATCCGCGATGAAGGCGCGACAGGTATTGGTGGTAAGCCAAAAGCAGGTCTGGTTGCTTTCTCTGTATCTAACCTGAAAATTCCGAACTTCGTTCAACCTTGGGAAACTGACTTTGGTAAGCCGAGCCGTATCGTTACTGCTTTGGATATCATGCTTGAAGGTCCTCTTGGTGGCGCAGCATTCAACAACGAATTTGGTCGTCCAAACCTATTAGGTTACTTCCGTACTTACGAAGAGAAAGTAAACTCTCACGCAGGTGAAGAAGTACGTGGTTACCACAAGCCAATCATGCTGGCTGGTGGTCTAGGTAACATTCGTGATGATCATGTTCAGAAGAAAGAGATCCCAGTAGGTGCAAGCCTAATCGTTCTTGGCGGTCCTGCAATGAACATCGGCCTTGGTGGCGGTGCTGCATCTTCAATGGATTCTGGTTCTTCTTCTGAAGACTTAGATTTTGCTTCTGTACAACGTGAAAACCCAGAGATGGAGCGTCGTTGTCAGGAAGTTATCGACCGTTGTTGGCAGCTTGGTGATGCGAACCCAATCGCATTTATCCACGATGTGGGCGCGGGCGGTATCTCGAATGCACTTCCTGAGCTAGTAGACGACGGCGAGCGTGGCGGTATCTTTAACCTACGTGACGTGCCAAACGATGAGCCGGGCATGAGCCCACTTGAGATCTGGTGTAACGAATCTCAAGAGCGTTATGTAATGGCGGTTGCTGATAAAGACATGGCAACGTTCGACGCGATTTGTAAACGTGAACGTGCACCTTACGCCGTGGTTGGTAAAGCAACGGAAGAGCGTGATCTTAAATTAGAAGATTCACACTTCGACAACACGCCAATCGATATGCCTATGGACATCCTATTAGGTAAAACGCCTAAGATGCACCGTGACGCGAAAACGCTAAAAGCGAACAACCCAGCGATTGACCGTTCTGGTATCGAACTAAACGAAGCGGTTGACCGTATTCTTCGCCTACCAACAGTGGCTGAGAAAACATTCCTTATCACTATCGGTGACCGCTCGGTAACAGGCCTTGTAGCTCGTGACCAAATGGTTGGTCCATGGCAGGTTCCAGTTGCTAACTGCGCAGTAACTGCAGCAAGTTACGACTCTTACCACGGTGAGGCTATGTCTCTTGGTGAGCGTACGCCAGTAGCACTTCTAGACTTTGGCGCGTCAGCTCGTCTAGCGGTTGGTGAAGCAATCACTAACATCGCAGCGACCAACATCGGCGATATCAAACACATTAAATTGTCAGCTAACTGGATGTCTCCAGCAGGTCACCCTGGTGAAGATGCAGGTCTTTACGAAGCGGTTAAAGCCGTGGGTGAAGAGCTATGTCCGGCACTGGGTCTTACTATCCCTGTGGGTAAAGACTCAATGTCGATGAAGACTAAGTGGGAAGAGAACGGCGAGCAGAAAGAAGTAACGTCTCCGCTATCTCTTGTTATCACTGCGTTTGCACGTGTTGAAGATGTTCGTAAGACAATTACGCCTCAGCTTCGCACTGACAAAGGTGATACTTCACTAGTTCTTATCGACCTAGGTAACGGCAAAAACCGTATGGGTGCTACAGCACTAGCGCAAGTTTACAAGCAGCTTGGTGACAAGCCAGCAGACGTAGACAATGCAGCACAACTAAAAGGTTTCTACGAAGGCGTTCAAGCACTTGTAGCGAACGACCAAGTTGTCGCTTACCACGATAAAGGCGATGGCGGTCTATTCGTAACGCTAGCTGAAATGACGTTCGCAGGTCACTGTGGTGTTAACGCTGATATTGCAGCGCTTTTATCTGCATCAGAGAACAGCGAAGATACGCTAGCAGCACTATTCAACGAAGAGCTAGGTGCGGTAATCCAAGTTCGTAACGACGACCTAGACGCAGTACTTTCTACACTTGCTGCAAACGGTCTAGAAGCGTGTTCACACGTAATTGGTTCTGTTGAGGCATCTGATGAGCTAGTGATTAAGTCTGGTGAGTCGGTTGTGATTGAGCGTAACCGTACTGAACTACGTACTATTTGGGCTGAAACTACGCACAAGATGCAAGGTCTACGTGATAACCCAATCTGTGCAGACCAAGAGCACGAAGCGAAGAAAGACAACTCAGACCCAGGTCTGAACGTGAAACTAAGCTTCGACGTAAATGAAGACATTGCTGCTCCTTACATCAACACGGGCGCTAAGCCTAAAATGGCGATTCTACGTGAGCAGGGTGTTAACTCTCACGTTGAAATGGCAGCCGCATTTGACCGTGCAGGCTTCGAAGCAACTGATATTCACATGAGCGACATCCTAACGGGTCAAGCGGTACTAGAAGAGTACAACGGCCTTGTGGCTTGTGGCGGCTTCTCTTACGGTGATGTACTAGGCGCTGGTGAAGGTTGGGCTAAGTCGGTTCTGTTTAACGACTCTACGCGTGACCAGTTTGAAAATTTCTTCAAGCGTGAAGATACCTTCTCTCTAGGTGTGTGTAACGGTTGTCAGATGCTGTCTAACCTGCGCGAGCTAATCCCTGGTGCTGAGTACTGGCCACGTTTCGTTCGTAACGAATCAGAACGTTTTGAAGCTCGTTTCAGCCTAGTTGAAGTTCAGAAGTCTGATTCTGTATTCTTCAACGGCATGGAAGGTTCTCGTATGCCAATCGCTGTTTCTCACGGTGAAGGCCGCGTAGAAGTGCGTGACAATGACCACCTAAACGCGATTGAAAATTCAGGTACGGTTGCCCTACGTTACGTTGATAATAACGGTAACCAAACGCAGCAATATCCGAATAACCCGAACGGTTCGCCAAACGCTATCACTGGCTTAACAACGACGGATGGCCGTGTGACTATCATGATGCCTCACCCAGAGCGTGTATTCCGTACGGTTGCTAACTCTTGGTCTCCAGAAGGTTGGGGCGAGAATGGCGCTTGGATGCGTATGTTCCAAAACGCACGTAAGAATGTGGGTTAATCTGGTTCACAAAACCGAATAGTTTTAAACACTAATAAAAGCGCAGACCGAAAGGTCTGCGCTTTTTTATTGGCAACTCTTTAGGAACCAGAGCGAAACAATTAACGTTTGCTGTTCTAAAAAACTCCACTACGCTAAATGTTATGGAATCAATTTGTTAGGCCATGAATTTCTGTACGTGAACAGGAAGACTGCTGTTTGGCTATGCAAAAACCGAATCAATCATTGTGGCATAAGAGGGATCTATGAAAACAACAATCACAAAAGCAGTTGCAGTGGCAGCGATTGTCATGTCGTTAGCTGGGTGTGTCGGTAGTAATGCCGTTACTGGGAAATTAATGAAGTTCAACGTCGAGGTTGTAGATAACCGTTACGCTCGTGCTGGGGTCAACTTCTTGCTTGCTCCAGTTTACGCTTTAACATTCGCAGCCGATTACATCGTATTTAACTCGATCGAATTCTGGGCAGGAAAAAACCCACTGACTGGCGCGCCTCATATATTCGATAGTAAAGTCGATACTATGATTGATGTGAACGATAGCCTCGATGATTCACTGAAAGATGCACCACTTGGCTTTAATAATCGTCAGATCGAATGGGGTGAGATGAAACAAATCGATGAGAATACGATTCGTATGGACATCACCTACAATGATGGTCAGAAAGCCGTTTTGACGGGGGTTCGTGATGGCGACAAGGTCAGTTACTACATGGATGGTACGTTAGTATCAGAAACCTCTATTCAAGCGCTTGAGCAGTTAGCTGCCGAGAAAGTGTAACGCTTTCCGTTTTATATAGATAAAAGAAAAGCCGCTGGATTTACCTCCAGCGGCTTCGTGTTTTTTAGTATCTAGTAATTTAGCATCTAGTGCGTAGATTAGTTGTTGCTGTGTAGCTCGCTGTTCAGTTCAACAGCAGACTTGTTCGCTAGACATTCAATTTGGCCAGTAATCGAGTTACGACGGAACAGAAGGTCAGAAACGCCAGCAAGGTCACGAGCTTTAATGATTTCTACTTCGTTGCCTTCTTTATCTAACATGCGAACCTTAGTACCCGCAGTCACGTAAAGACCAGACTCAACCGTACAACGATCGCCCATTGGGAAGCCAAGACCCGCATTTGCACCTAGTAGGCAGTTTTCGCCGATAGAGATAACCATAGTACCGCCACCAGACAGAGTACCCATGATAGAAGCGCCGCCGCCGATATCAGAACCGTTACCTACAACCACACCTGCAGAGATACGACCTTCAACCATGCTTACGCCAGTTGTACCAGCATTGAAGTTGATGAAACCTTCGTGCATTACTGTTGTGCCTTCGCCTACGTGTGCACCAAGACGAACACGAGAAGTGTCAGCAATACGAATACCTGTTGGTACCACGTAATCCACCATCTTAGGGAACTTGTCTACGCAATCTACAGACAGAGCACGACCCGCTAGGCGAGCTTCGATTTGACGCTCAGACAGCTCAGGAAGATCGATAGGGCCTTCGTTAGTCCATGCGATGTTGTGCAGTAGACCGAAGATACCGTCTAGTACCGTACCGTGTGGTTGAACTAGGCGGTTAGAGATAAGTTGCAGCTTCAGGAAGCCTTCAGCAACTGATGCTGGCTTCTCGTCAGTCGCAAGAACAACAAGAACAAGAGGTTGCTCAGATGCTGCTGCTTTTTCTGCGAAAGATGCGTTTGCTGCATCGTCGTTTGCTGCGAATGCTTTCGCTAGTTCTGCGCTTTGTGCAGCAGAGATTTCGATAGCTTGGTTGCCTTCAGTGTAACCTGCAACTTCACCAACAGCCGCAACAAGAGCGTCGCTTGGGTTTAGAAGTGGGTTAGGGAAGAACGCTTCAATGATTTTATTGTCGCGTTTTTTGGTTGCCGTACCGAAGGCTAGTGAAAAGTAAGCCATGTTGAATCTCCATGTGTTGAGTCTTGATTTTGCTATTTCATAACAGCGGCTCGAATAACAAGCGCTGCCGTTAGCAAAGTTAATTTAATTGCGTTCATCATAAAGAGAGCGCCCTCGTTATGAAAGGGCGCATCGGGATAAAGTCTGTAAAATGATATTGCTTGTCTTTCTGGAGATAGTTTTCTGCAATGAGAAAATGATGCAATTCAACAAAATTTGATATCAAAGTTAGATAACCAACGTTCTTTAAATGAACATCACTCTTTAGATAAATAGCGCTTTATAAGCCTGCTCAATCCCTTCAATCAACATCTGCATACCGATAACGGCGAGTATTAAACCCATCATTCGGGTTATCACGTTCAATGCACTTGGTCCGACAGCTTTAACAAATCGCTCGCCGAATACAAATAAGACATAGGTTAGGGTACATAGTAGGCCGAAAGCGACGATGGTTATGATGGTTTCATAGACCCCCTCGGTACTGGCAAAGTTCATCGCAGTGGCAATGGTGCCGGGGCCAGCGAGAATTGGCATTGCAAGTGGTGAGACGGCGATACTTAGAGCTGCGTCTTTCTGGGCGTCTGAGTTCACTTTCTCTTTTGCTTTGGCGTGTGTTGAATCGCCTTGCAGCATGTGGAAGCCAATCAAAAAGACCAAAATGCCGCCTGTGATGCGCAGTGCGTAAAGTGTGATACCAAATAGGTCAAAGATCAGTTTGCCAGAGAGTGCAAAAGTACTGACGATGATGAATGCGATAAACACTGAACGGAAAGCGATAGATTTAACGGTTTCCCTGTCATTGTCACCGGTTAATCCAAGAAAAATTGGCGTATTAGCGATTGGGTTCATGATGGCAAAAAAGCCCATGAACACAGTAATGGTATGAATGATGAGCTCTTTCATATTATTCCTTTGAAAAGATGCAGTTAAATACAAATAATTATTAGAAATAGATAGTAGAGTAAGTGTGAATAAAAAACAGCCAGCATAAGGCTGGCTGTTTGGTTTTAGTGATAGGTGTAGAGTTTTGGTCGTCTGTTATTGCTTGTTTCTCAGTTAACGGACTCTATTCTATGGATAGATCGTGGCGCTCAACGTTGTCGTTATGCGTTTTGAGATTCGCTTACTGCTACAGCCAATGCAACCGTCGCGCCGACCATTGGGTTGTTACCCATACCGATGAAGCCCATCATTGCCACGTGAGCCGGAACAGAAGAGCTACCTGCGAACTGAGCATCAGCGTGCATTCTACCCATAGTATCTGTCATGCCGTAAGACGCAGGGCCTGCTGCCACGTTATCTGGGTGCAATGTTCTACCTGTACCGCCGCCTGAAGCAACTGAGAAGTAAGGTAAACCTTGGCGAGTACGTTCTGCTTTGTAGATACCTGCAACAGGGTGTTGGAAGCGCGTTGGGTTAGTTGAGTTACCCGTAATACTCACATCCACTTCTTCTCTGTGCATGATTGCCACGCCTTCACGTACATCATCAGCGCCGTAACACAAAATCTCTCCGCGAGGGCCTTGTGAGAAGCGGCGGCGTTCTGTTTCAACAAGCTCACCTGTTTGGTAATCGTATTGAGTGCGAACATAGGTAAAACCATTGATGCGAGAAATTAAGTAAGCCGCATCTTTACCTAGACCATTGAGTATTACCTTCAATGGGTTGTGACGTGATTTGTTGACGTTGAGTGCGATTTTAATCGCACCTTCTGCAGCAGCAAAAGATTCATGGCCCGCAAGGAAAGCAAAGCAGTGACTTTCTTCATTTAGAAGACGTGCAGCCAATGCACCGTGGCCAATACCGACCTGGCGTTGCTCAGCAACACTGCCGGGTTTGGTGAATGCTTGAAGGCCTTCACCAATGATATTCGCAGCTTGTTCTGCGCTGGTGGCTTTGCGAAATAGCGCCAGTGCTGAGCCAAGGATATAGGCATCGGCAGCGCTTTCGAAAGCAATAGGTTGGGTATCCATCACTAGCGCTTTTGGGGCGACATTGTGTGATAGACAGTATTGGTTCGCTTGCTCTAAAGAGTCGAAGTTCATTTCTGCCAATACGCGAGTTACTGATTCATTAAATTGAGTGTTCATCATATCTTTCCTCTAAATTGGCAAAATTAGTGTTGGCGTGGGTTAATGGTGGTAACGGCTTCATCGAAGCGACCATAAGTCCCCGTCGCAAGGTCAGCAGCTTCATTAGCTGGCATGCCTTGGTTAATCGCCTTCATCATTTTGCCGAGGTTGAGATATTCGTAGCCAATCACTTCGCTGTGATCATCAAGTGCAAGCTTGGTCACGTAGCCTTCTGCAAGCTCTAGGTAACGAACGCCTTTCGCTGAGGTTGAATAGCTGGTGCCTACTTGGCTACGTTGTGTTTGACCTAAGTCTTCCAATGCTGCGCCAATTTCTAGGCCGCCTTCAGAGAATGCGGATTGAGTTCGACCGTAAACGAATTGCAGAAAGATTTCACGCATCGCTACGTTGATCGCATCACATACCAAGTCAGTATTCAGAGCTTCAATAATGGTTCTTCCAGTGAGAATTTCGGCTGCCATCGCAGCTGATTGAGTCATGCCTGAACAACCAATCGTTTCGATTAGCGCTTCTTCGATGATGCCGTTTTTTACGTTCAGCGTTAGTTTTGCTGCACCTTGTTGTGGTGCACAAGTGCCTACGCCATGGCTTAAACCAGAAATAGCGATGACATCTTTTGGACTAACCATAGCGCCTTCAACTGGAATTGGAGCTGAAGTGTGAAGATCACCCCTTTGAATAGGGCACATTGATTGAATTTCTGAAGAGTAGTGCATAATGTTTTCTCACTGATAGAGCCATTTAAGACCTAGGGCGTTGAGAAAACAGGACGTGTTGGAAGAGGTGCGGCTAATTCACTACAGATCTTGAGTATCGGTCATCCAAAGGTGACATGAAGCTCAGTCTTAATAGACTAAGTCCATTCCAAAATGGAGGAGTAGCGATACATCCAACAGTATTACCTGTTTTCGATTCTGTAGGAGTCATTAGCACGGTTCAAAAGAACGGGCGGTTGAAGCAAAAGCTTAGGTGGAACCCCATCACCTGATGGCTATAGATTAGATCTTAATCACACTTTTGTGCAAGCGAATGTTTAGAGCGATTTCGACTATAAACAGAGTTCATTATATTTCGATAAGTATAAAAAAACGCCAATAACGAGCTCTGATTAGAGACATTATTGACGTTTTTTAGAAAACTTCAGCTAATTAAGCGGCATCTTCTTCTGCGTCTTCAACAGCTTCAAGCTTCTTTTCTTTTTTCGGAGCTGGTTTACGCTTAGCACCTAATGCGTAAAGAACTTCTTCTTTGTTCTTCGCTAGGTACATAGCAAGCTCTTCTTGCTTGCCTTCATCTTCAACTAAATCGCTTTTGCTTAATAGTTCAAAAAGCTCATCAGCCATATCCAGCATTTTGTCGTATGCGTCAGCTTCGGCTTTAGAGGTAAAAGTCATTTTCTCTTCTCCGTTGCGTTCGACCACGTACTTGACGATAACAGCCATGGTTAATCCTCTAAGTTTGATAAAATTTTACTGGCTTTTTATACAGTTTCTGATGTTAAAAGTCCAGTTGGAGCCCTAACAATGCGCCCTCAATCTTGATGTGTAGCCCAGTCTTCACAATAACTCATGAAAGATTTCAGCAGTGGGCTCTGGTATTTGTCTTTGTGAACTAGCATCCAGAAACGTCGTTTCATGTCGAGTGGGACATCGAGTGCTTTCACTCGGCCTGAGTCAATTGCTCGTTGCGCCGCCAGCCGTGATAAACACGCGAATCCAAGATTGGCAGAAACAGAATTGATGATCGCCTCGGTGGTGTTGAGCTCAAAGGATTCATACCAATGTTCGATACGCGGTGCGACGGCACGCAGGAAAAACTCGCGAGTGCCTGAACCAGACTCACGTAAAATCCAATGACTATCTTCTAAATCGCTTAAAATCACTTTTTCTTTTGAATTGAGAGGGTGTTGATTACTAACAATAATACACATTTCATCGCTGCTAAACTGACTCGAAATGAGTTCAGGGTGTAATGTTTTTCCTTCAATTAGCGCGATATCAAGTTCATAATCCACCAACTTTTGGCAGATCAGCGCACTGTTTGAAATGAACAAGCTTTGATCCTGATGTTGAGTTCGTTCACGAAAGCCAGACAGAATAAACGGTGCGACCTGATTACCAATTGTGTCACTCGCACCGACCTTTAGATTGCCACTTAAAGGCTGGTCGTCACGGAACAAAACATCAATACCAGCAGCACGATGTAATATCTCATCCGCCAAAGGAAGAAGCTTTTGTCCTTCTTGATTGAGAATTAATCGGTTATTAACCCGGTCAAATAGAGAGTGACCGAGTTGTTTCTCCATTTCGCCTAGCGCCATGCTGACAGCGGCCTTAGACAGAAATAGCGCTTCTGATGCAGCGGTAAGCGTCGAATTCTGGGTAATAGTGACGAACACTTTGAGTTGTTTGATTGAAATATTAGCCATCAGGTTCCTAGTTTTACGCTGCTGGTGGAAAGGTATCGTTCAGTATTAATGAACATTTGTTATATATAATTGGATATTGTTTAACGAAGAGCAAGCGTATTATGGCTTCAACAAGCTGATGAGTTCACAAGTTTAGTGAATTAAGTTTAAGAGAGGCTGACATGATTCAACGTATTAAATATAGATTAACAGGAGCTCCAACTCCCATGGCAGGGTTAGCACTCGCAATTGCAAGTTTAGGCTGGTGTTGGGATGGTGTTTTAGTCGCACAAGGTATTTTGCACACACCGGGTTTAGTGCAGTGGGTCAGTGCTGGTATTGCGGCGGTATTGCTTCTTGTTTTAGCTGTGAAATTTTTGATTCACGGCCACTTATTACGTGAAGACCTTGCTCACCCTGTTGTCGGCAGTGTTGTACCCACATTCGCAATGGGTTGTATGGTGGTGTCTGCTTCGTTGGCTCCGATCTCTCAATTCTTACAAGAAGCTGTGTGGCTCGCTTCGGTAGCGTTACATGTCGTGTTCTTGGTGAGCTTCTTATACCACAGAGCTAAAAACTTTGAGATTCACCACATGGTGCCAAGTTGGTTTGTGCCACCAATCGGTATTATCGTGGCAGACGTTTCTTTTTCAGGTAACCCGATCTTAGAACCCGTTGCTCACGCGACTTTAGTCTTTGGTTTATTGGTTTATGCCGTAATGCTACCTCTTATGATCTACCGTTTGATCTTCTCTCATGAAGTACCTGACGCAGCAAAACCAACCATTGCGATTATGGCGGCACCAGCAAGTCTATCTTTAGCAGGCTACCTAACGGTGACGGCAAATCCTTCGCCAGTGATCATTGGGTTACTCTTTGGCATTGCAGTGTTGATGACGTTTATTATTTACATCGCGTTTTTCAAACTACTTCGTCTGCCATTCAGCCCTGGCTATGCGGCGTTTACATTCCCAATCGTGATTGGTGCAACGGCGCTATTCAAATTGGCGGCTTGGATGCAAACTGTTGGTGTGGAAACTCACTATGTGGATCAAGTCTTCAACCTAGCCTATCTAGAATTGATTGTGGCAACGTTTGTAGTGGGTTATGTGGCGGTTCGTTATTACATGAATTACAAACCTCACCGTGTTCTAAGTGCGGTAGGCAGTAGATTGTAAGAAGCAATAGTTCAAAAGATAAACGGACCTTAAGTTTTCAGTATTTCATAAGCTTATATTGCTAATCCAAACTCGGCACTTATGCTAATCTGGCAGTATATTGTGGCAAGATTAGCGTGAGTGCACTTTGTTTACTGTTTATCATTCCAATAAAGTTGATACTTTAAAAATCCTTCTCGTTCACTTAATCAAAAGTGACCCTTTAGCCAATCCTTTCGAAAAAGAGCAGATCTTGGTTCAGAGCCCTGGTATGTCTCAATGGCTTAAGATGGAACTCGCCAAAGAGTTTGGTGTAGCAGCAAATATCGATTTTCCTCTCCCAGCAACCTTCATTTGGGATATGTTTACCCAAGTGCTTCCTGATGTACCGAAACGCAGTGCTTTTAATAAAGAAGCGATGACGTGGAAGCTGATGAGTTTGCTACCCGCTAAGCTTGACCACCCTGATTTCTTACCCCTGCAACGCTATCTTGAAAACGACGAGGGTGATTCGAAGCTGTATCAATTGGCAGAGAAAATTGCCGATATCTTCGATGGTTACTTGGTGTATCGACCAGAGTGGATGGCGATGTGGGAAGCGGGAGAGCCCGTTGCTGAATTGGTCGATGATGAAGGGCAGCAAGAGCACCCTTGGCAACCGATTTTGTGGCAAGCACTCTATGAGCAAACTCTGTCTCAAGGCCAATCAAAATACCACCGTGGCAATTTGTACCACGACTTCATTGAAGCGCTAGCCAATCAACAAGGTCAATTGCAACATCTGCCGAAACGCTTATTTGTGTTTGGTATTTCTTTGTTGCCTCCTCGTTACATGGATGCGTTGAAAGCTTTGGGTGAGCAGATTGATGTGCACTTGATGTTCACCAACCCTTGCCAACATTACTGGGGCGATATTCGAGACCGTAAATATTTGGCAAGAGTTGAAGCCCAGCGTCGTAAGCAGTTTGCGTTGGTTGATGGTTTACCTCAACTAGAAGGCGAAGTATCACCATTGAAAGATGGCATTGAAGCCAACGTTGAAGACGAACTGCATACCAGCCAAGCGGTCGGTAATAGCTTACTCGCATCTATGGGTAAGCTAGGCAGAGATAACCTGTTCTTGCTATCTCAATCAGACAGCGAAGAGCATGAGTTCTTTATTGATGTTGAGAGGGATAACCTGCTTCATCAACTGCAAGCCGATATTCTCCAGTTAGAAGAGCATCAAGACGATCACATCTTAGATTCCAGCAACCATAAACAGGTGGTTGAGCTTGGCGATCGCTCGTTGACGGTACACGCTTGTCATAGCCCAATGCGTGAGGTTGAAGTCCTTCATGATCAGCTGTTGGCGATGTTTGATGCCGATCCGACATTAAAACCACGCGATATCATCGTAATGGTGTCTGATATTAATGCTTATAGCCCAGCGATTCAGGCGGTATTTGGTAATGCTCCGGGTGAGCGTTATATCCCTTACTCGATCTCTGATAGAACCGCAGACCAAGAAAGCCCAATTCTGACCGCTTTCATGCAATTGATCGCGCTACCGAACACGCGCTGTTTAGCCTCTGAGTTGCTAGAGCTGTTAGAAATTCCTGCGATGATGGCACGCTTTGGTATTGACGAGTTTCAATTCGAGCAAGCCAAGCAATGGGTTGAAGAAGCGGGTATCCGTTGGGGTGTCGATGCTTCAACGGCGACAGAATTTGATCTACCTGCGACCGAGCAAAACACTTGGCTATTCGGCATTCAGCGCATGTTATTAGGATATGCGATGTCGGACTCTGCAGGTTTATTTGAAACTGAACACTCTCCAATTGCCGCTTATAACGAAGTTCAAGGCATTAACGCCGAACTTGCAGGTAAGTTAGCTCACTTTATCGATCGTATCGCTCATTACCGTCAACGCCTTACTGAGACTCAATCTATCGATAGTTGGCGTGAAACCTTGCTGCAAATGATTGATGATTTCTTTGCGGTTGAGCTGGAAGGCGAGGTGGTGCTCAAATCGATTCGTGATGCACTTTCGCAACTGAATGAACAGCTTGATGATGCCTTGTATGAACAAGAACTGTCACCAAGCATTATCTACCAATACCTCAATAATAAGTTATCTGGCGCGCGTATTAGTCAGCGTTTTTTAGCAGGCCAAGTTAACTTTTGTACCTTGATGCCGATGCGTTCTATTCCTTTCAAAACCGTTTGTCTATTGGGAATGAACGATGGTGTTTACCCTCGCTCAATGCCGCCAGAAGGTTTTGATTTGATGAACGGGCGCACTCGTCCAGGTGATCGTTCTCGTCGTGATGATGACCGTTATCTATTCTTAGAAGCGATGTTGTCAGCACAAGAGTGCTTGTACATCAGCTATGTCGGCCGTTCGATTCAAGATAATACTGAGCGAGTGCCGTCGGTATTGGTTTCAGAGTTGATTGAATACTGCCAACAGAACTACTGTTTGAGTGACGACCAAGCCTTACCAAGTGATGACTCAGGCATCAACCTGACTCAAGCGATCAGCTTTGAACACACCATGACACCGTTTAGCCCAACAGCCTTTACTCAAGGTGATGCAAGCCATGTGCTGAGTTACGCCAAAGAGTGGCTTCCAGCGGCTAACCGTTCCGGTGAACGCAGTGGTGAATTTAATCGCGCCTTAGATGAGTATTTGTTGGGTGCGACGTACCCGTTAGAACTCGATTTGGTTGAGTTACAGCGTTTTTGGCGTTTACCAGTGCAGTACTTCTTTAATCGCCGCCTAAAAGTGGTATTTGAGCCGCCACTTCCTGTGATGGAAGATGATGAGCCATTTGTACTTAATGGTTTAGAGAGCTTCCAACTTAAGGATGCTTTGCTACAAGTGTTACTGGACCACCCTGAAGGCGCAGACGAAGCCGTTCGATTGTTTGTCTCTGAGCAAAAAGCACAGGGCCGATTACCGGTTGGCGCCTTTGGTGATATCGAATTTGAAACCAACCGTGTGCAAGCGGAAGACTTAGCCAAAGAGATTCGATTTGTGAGTGGATCACCGCAGCAAGATCTCGAAGTGAATATCGAATTTGATGTGTTAGGCGAAGGCAAACCTGTTCGCTTGATGGGTTGGTTAACTCAAAACTATCAATCAGGTCTAGTGCGTTTCCGTAGCGGCAAAATACGCTCTCAAGATTACTTAGCAGCATGGATCGATCATTTATGTTGCGCAGTGATGGGACACGGGAAAACGACCCATATTATTGGCTATGACAGAAAAGAGGGCGTTGTTCACCAGACGCTACAGCCTATCGGCGATGCGCAGCAGGTGAAGAGCTTGTTGGCTGAATTAGTGCGACTGTTTTATCAAGGCATGACTGCACCATTGCCTTATTTCCCGAAAACCGCATTGGCTGGTGTTGAAGCGGGCTTTAGCCGTGGTAAGTGGGTCGATGACGAAGAAAAGTCGCTCAAGAAAATGGCCGATACCTTTAATGACAGCTTCGCCTTTACGGGTGAGGGGAGAGATACTTACATCTCACGTATTTGGCCTAAGTGGGACGATGAGCTGGCTGTTGAGTCACGGATGTATTCAACGCTTGTGTTACAGGCGGCAAGGTTGGCTGCTGCCGATCTGGAAGATCAGGAGTAAGTGGTTGTGATCGACAAGATCAATAGCGAGTGCGCTGAATTAATGAAAAACGAAAGAGAGTCGCTGGTCAGCATTTGGGATACCTGCTTTCAAGGTGAAGAGAAGCAAAGTACAGGAAATAAAGTGGCCGCCAGTAAATCATTATTAGTGTAGGGCGTTCGCTGTACGGCCACAGGTCAGAGGGACCATTATTCTGTGGTTCAAAGTAACGCATGAGTATAAAACTCGAATCGCGCTCCTGAACTCGTGGGCGCATAGTAGCGAGGCGATCTGAATTGATCCGTGAGAGAGATCGCACTAACTATTAACAAATCAGCGTAGGACGTAAATTGAATGACGTTTTCCACGCTAGGTCACATTTATAGCAATAGTCACATTTTTAACAGACTCATCTATCAAAAGGCAGTAAGGCATGACGACCACAAGCAGTGTTCAGGTAATCGCTCCAAAAACACTCGATACCATGACGTTTCCACTTCATGGCGCGCGTTTAATTGAAGCATCAGCGGGTACGGGTAAAACATTTACCATCGCTGGCTTGTACTTGCGCCTACTGCTCGGGCACGGCACGGCTGCACCGCAAGGCGATCTGACTGAAGCCACTCGACACCATGAGCCGCTAACCGTAGACCAAATTCTGGTGGTGACCTTTACTGAAGCGGCAACGGCTGAGCTGCGAGACCGTATCCGTGCTCGAATCCACGATGCACGTATTGCGTTTGCACGTGGGCAAAGTGACGACCCAGTGATTGCGCCTTTGTTACAAGCAATCGATGATCATGCTGGCGCGGCAAAAACTCTTCTTAACGCTGAAAGACAAATGGATGAAGCAGCGGTCTACACCATTCACGGTTTCTGTCAGCGAATGTTGACTCAAAATGCCTTCGAGTCAGGAAGCCGCTTTGATAATGAATTTGTGACCGATGAAAGCCATCTGAAAGCGCAAGTGGTAGCCGACTATTGGCGTAAGCAGTTTTACCCGCTGCCAATTCAATTGGCTGGCGAAGTGCGAAATATTTGGGGATCTCCCGCTTCGTTATTGGCTGAAGTAAATCGCTACCTGACGGGTTCTCCACTAAAGCTAACCGTGGAAGCAATGTCGGGTGACTTACAAACACTGCACAATCAAAACCTAGATAAAGTGAAGCAACTTAAGGCGTTGTGGTGTGAATCTGAAGCGGACTTTTTGGCTTTGATCTCAAGTTCAGATGTGAACAAGCGCAGCTACACCAAGAAGTCTTTGCCGACTTGGTTAGAAGCCGTCACAGCATGGGCGCAGAGCGACACTCATGATTACCAGTTCCCAGATAAACTAGAGAAGTTCTCTCAAGCCACTCTAATTGAAAAAACACCGAAAGGCACAGCACCTCAGCACGCCGTTTTCGAAGCGATTGAGGACTTCTTAAATTCTCCAGCAGATCTAAAAGCTCCATTGCTGGCGCATGCCATTACCCATTGCCGAACCATGTTAGCCAAAGCTAAACAGCAAAAGCAGTGGTTATCGTTTGATGATTTGTTGACTCAGTTATCCGCGTCCATTGATGTGGATGAGCAATCATTGCTGGTGGAGAGAATCCGCACCTTATACCCAGTGGCGATGATCGATGAATTCCAAGATACCGATCCGCTGCAATACAGTATTTTTAGCCGAATCTATCTCGATAACCCGCAATGCGGTCTGTTTATGATCGGCGACCCGAAGCAGGCTATCTATGGCTTCCGTGGCGCGGATATCTTTACCTATATCAAGGCGAGAAACCAAGTTAGTGCTCACTACACTTTAGGGACTAACTGGCGTTCGAGTGCTGATATGGTCAGTGCAGTAAACCAAGTGTTTATGAATTCGGACAGTCCGTTTATCTACGACCAAGACATTCCATTTTTTCCCGTCGCAGCCAGCCCATCGGCCGACAAACGCCAATGGGTGATGAACGGAGAAACCCAGCATGCACTGACCTTTTGGCTACAAGAAGCGGAAGACAAGCCCTTACCGAAAGGCGAATATCACAAAGCAATGGCTGAGGCGACGGCGAGTCAAATTCAAACCATTTTGACCGCTTCTCAAAACGAGCAAGCTTATTTTGATAACGGTAAAAAACAACATGCCGTGAATGCAGGTGATATTGCTGTCTTGGTTCGAACTGGTAGTGAAGGTCGCCTAATTAAAAATGCGTTGTCGGAACAAGGCATTGCGAGCGTGTATTTGTCTAACCGAGATAGCGTGTTCACCAGCTTGGTCGCACAAGACATTCAACGCCTACTGCAAGCGGTGCTGACGCCTGAAAATGACCGTGCATTGCGTGCGAGTTTAGCGTCAGAGTTGTTTGCTTTGGATGCCGCATCATTGGATGAACTCAACAACGATGAAGTGGTTTGGGAAAATGTCGTTAACGAATTCCGAGAATATCGTAAGTTGTGGCTGCAACGTGGCGTATTACCAATGCTTCGCAGCGTGATCAGTAAAAGGCACCTCGCGGAACGCTTACTAGAAGAAGAAAATGGTGAGCGCTCACTCACTGATTTGATGCACATTGGCGAACTGTTGCAACAAGCAAGACAAGAACTCGACAGCGACTATGGCTTGTTGCGTTGGCTGGCAGAAGCGATATCCGATGCGCAAAATGGTTTAGGGGGCTGTGAAGACGACATTCAACGCCTTGAATCAGAGAGAAACTTGGTTCAAATCGTTACCATTCATAAGTCGAAAGGCTTGGAATATGACCTTGTATTTTTGCCGTTTGTAGCGAGCTACCGTGAAGCGAGCGAAGGCAAGTTCTACGATCATGATTCAGATACCACAGTACTTGATATCACAGGCAGTGACAGTGCCTTAGCACAAGCCGATAAAGAGCGACTGGCGGAAGACCTACGCTTGATTTATGTAGCGCTGACTCGTGCCGTTTACGGTTGTTTCATTGGCATGGCGCCACTGCGTAAAGGGCGTTCAACCAAAGAACCGACGGGCGTGCATTTGAGTGCGATGGGCTACTTGGTTCAAAACGGACAAGAGCAAGGCATCGCTGAGTTGAATCAAGCTTTGTCAGCGATTGAGAGTAAGAATTCAAGCGTATTACTGTCTGAAACACCAACCGCTCACGAGCAAGTGTTTGTACAAACAGATCAAGTGAGTGACGACTTACAGGCTAGTGAACTTAAAGCTTCAATTGACCGAGCTTGGCGAATCACCAGTTACTCGGGGCTTGTAAAACAAGGCAGTCACGGCGCAAACCATGATGCGACGATTGAGGTGTCAGGTTTTGATATTGATTCGGCTGATGAACAAGACGAGTCGGAATTGATTGAACCTGAACGTTCTATATTCACGTTCCCTCGTGGCGCTCGCCCTGGTACTTTCTTGCACACCTTATTTGAGGATGTTGAATTTACTGAGCCAGCAACCAGCGAACATAACACGCAAGTAATTACTCACTTATTAGAGTCAGAGCAATACGAGTTAGAGTGGCTACCTGTGCTTCAACAACTGGTCGATACCGTTCTTAATACCGCATTGGATGGCAAAAATCTAAAGCTGAGTGAGAAAGACTCGACTCAACGATTAGTCGAAATGGAGTTCTTGTTGCCGATCGAAGTGTTGGCCGCATCTGAGCTGAATGAAACCATTCAATATCACGATCCGTTATCGGCTAAAGCGGGCGACTTAGGTTTCCAAACAGTACAAGGCATGCTGAAAGGCTTCATCGATTTAGTGTTCGAGCACCAAGGTAAATACTATGTGCTCGACTGGAAATCGAATCATTTAGGTGATGATGTTGCCGTCTACCATGGTGAGGCATTGAAATCGGCGATGGCCGACCACCGTTATGATCTGCAATATCAAATCTATGCGTTGGCATTGCACCGCTTCTTACGCAGCCGCGTTGCGGATTACAGCTATGATCAGCACTTTGGTGGGGTCTATTACTTGTTTTTAAGAGGAATGGACGGCCAATCTCAACAAGGTATTTTCTCGGCGAAACCTACATTGGCTTTGCTCGATGAAATGGATCAATTGATTGACGGTAAAGTGATAGACAGACGTTCAGCACAATTGAATGACAATGAAACTGGACAGATGGGGCTTTATAATGACAACAACGACCACTAATATGGAAACAGCGAACTCTGTAAAGCCAGTTTCACTTATCCCTGAGCAGCTCATGAATGTATTAAAGTTCCTAGCGGACAAAGGTTCAATTCGTCAGTTGGATTATCAATTTGCCCGTTTTATTGCTCAGCAAGCGACGAGTCATTCTCAAGAGATCGGGTTTCTAGCTGGCGTTGTAAGCCATGAATTAGGCAAGGGGCATATTTGTACTCAGCTTATACAGCAGCATAAGGCAGGCCCTGAACAAACGACAGATCTAGCCCAGTTGCTTGGTTTGTACGGTGAAACGGCACTGCAATTGAACCAAAAACTGTTGGGTATTGATTGGGTGACTGTTCTGCAATCATCTAACCTAGTTGGAACAACTAATGACTGCGTTAAGCCGCTGATGTTTGATGGGCAGCGTGTCTACTTACAGCGTTATTGGAACTACGAAGTTGTGTTGGCTGAAACTCTAAACCGTTTAAGTAAGCCAGTAGAGTTCAATATTGAGCAGAAAAAAGCACTGACTGAGACGCTCAATCAGCTTTTTGCACGCAGTTATCACTTCCTGTTTAATGCCTTAACCAAGGCTGAAGCAAACCAACAAACCTCTCAGGTATTACGTCAGCAGTTAGTGTGTGACCATCTAGATATCGTCGATGAACAGGCTTTGGATTGGGGTTCTATCGATCAAGCGATTGTTCAAGCCAAACAAGTGACCGATTTAGATGTGCTGGATAGTCTAGTGCCGTTATCTGTCTGTTTGAACTGGCAAAAAGTAGCGGCAGCGGTGGCGTTAAGTCGTCGCTTCGCGGTGATTTCTGGTGGGCCGGGTACCGGTAAAACGACCACGGTAACTAAGTTGCTGTCGGCGATGGTCGAGCAATCACTCAGCCAAGGTAAAATACCGACGATCAAGCTGGTGGCTCCGACAGGTAAAGCGGCGGCGCGTTTAACTGAGTCGATTGGTAAAGCGATTGAGCAATTGCCTCTAGCTCCTGAAGTAAAAGCCAACATACCGACGGAATCGAGCACCTTGCATAGGCTGCTCGGCGCTATTCCTAATCGAGCGGAATTTAGACATAACCGACGCAATCCACTTCACCTTGATATCTTGGTGGTGGATGAAGCTTCTATGGTTGATCTGTCGATGATGTATAAGCTGGTGGATGCACTTCCTGAGCACGCAAGGCTTATCTTGTTGGGTGATAAAGACCAGCTCGCTTCAGTAGAAGCTGGTGCCGTGTTGGGTGATATCTGCTCGTTTAATTCAACAGGCTACAGCACTGCGCAAGGTAACTTGATTGCGGAAATGACAGGCTTTGACTCGATAGCCAAACCAAGGCAGGTTAAAGCAGTATCTGTAAATCCGCCTGCGATTGCAGACAGCTTGTGTATGCTGCAGAAGAGTTATCGTTTCGATGCGCGTTCAGGTATCGGGCAGTTGGCAAAAGCGATCAATAATGGCTCGGCGAGTCAAGTAGACCAAGTCTTTGCGAAAGGGTTTGATGACATCGAAAACCATCCCTTGTCGAGTGACAGCTATAACTTGATGCTACGTACTTTAGTTAATGAATATGGTGCGTATCTGAACCGAATGAATGTGCCATTGGAAGAGCTAGAAACTCAAGAAGCGAGAGCGAAATCGGTTCTCGATTTGTTCAGCCAGTGTCGGTTGCTGTGTTCCATTCGCGAAGGTGACTTTGGTGTTAAAGGCCTCAACCACAGAATCGAAAGGGCACTTGCCGCAAGACGCTTGGTGAATCCGCACAACGATGAATTGTGGTATCACGGGCGACCAGTAATGGTAACGCGCAATGATCATGGCTTAGGTTTATACAATGGTGATATTGGTATCTGTATGCTTGAGGCTGATGTAAGTAGCTCTTCTTCAATTGATGATAACTCAGCCCCTCGATTAAAGGTGTACTTTGAATTGCCCGATGGCAGTGTAAAAGCTGTACTACCAAGTCGAGTGCCTGATCATGAAACCGCGTATGCAATGACGATACACAAATCTCAAGGCAGTGAATTTGATCTGACCTTAATGATCTTACCGCCAGACTTCAGCCCTATTTTAACGCGAGAACTTATCTATACGGGTATTACACGTGCTAAGAAACGACTGATGATGTTCAGTGATACCAATGTATTGAAGCGTGGTATTAAGGTAAAAACAGAGCGAGTGAGTGGTTTAGGAAGTCGATTAACTAACTGACGGTCAGTGGTTTTAGTGGAGGTGCAGCTGGAAGTAAAACTACGAAATAGCAGGGTAAACCGTATACACAAAGCAACCATCCGTGGTTGCTCTGAACGTTATCAGGAATCAGTACCCAAAAACGCTCGAGTAAACGATATATGGTTTATCTTGTATTTTGGTTGGCAATTCAAAATAAACTCTTTTAGATTTTCGCTCACAGGGAACACGCAGTGTACGTCTAACCCTTCTAAGAATTGGTTATCAGCCATATCCCAAAAACTTTGCAGCGAGTTACAAACAATGGTTCTCATATCAATGTTGCTCTTTTGCTGTTTATATTAACGAGCAGACTAATGACTACTAGCATGCTGATCGTTAACGGGTATAGCAATCCGTGCAGTGACCGCCTGAATGTCATAGATTAAACATTCGGCGGCATTCCAATAAAAACGCTTGTCGATATTCATAAAGCGTGCAAATTCTATACAATTATGGCTGTGAATGAAAGTGCATATTTAATAAATATCACATTGGAAACGATTACATTTGCAATAGATTCCTTATTAAAGTGAGATTTTACTCCAAATTTAATTTACACATTTAACGCTAAGATCTTGGAATTCCTTTGATAGTTGTACAGACCTTGTTTTTCCATTGGTAATTCATCAACAGCAATCTCATAAAAACCCTGTTCACGGAACCAATGAAGGCTGTGTGTGGTAAGAACAAAGATCTGGTCGATATCACGAGATTTGGACTGATGACGCATGTAATCCAGCAGTAACTGTCCACGGTTTCCATCTCGGTAGTCTGGGTGAATGGCGACACAGGCCATCTCTGCCATGTGATCTTCTGGGTAAGCGTATAGCGCAGCGCAACCAATGATCAGACCGTCTTTTTCGATGATGGTAAAACGATGGACTTCTTGCTCTAACTGCTCTCTTGAGCGACGAACTAAGATGCCTTGTTCTTCCAGTGGACGAATGAGGTCAAAGATGCCACCGATATCATCAATCTGAGCTTGTCTGACTTGTTCGGCACTCGCCATGACCACTTGGGTTCCAATACCATCAAAAGAGAATAGCTCTTGGATCAATGCGCCATCGACTTTGTAGCTGATTAAGTGACAACGAGGCACGCCTGCTCGGCAAGCGGAGATCGCTCCTTTCAAGAAGCGCAGTGTTCCGGTGCTCATGTCTTCGGCGGGGTTCTGGGATTCCGTTAAGCGTTCAAGAATTTGCTTGGCGTCTTTAGGGAAGAGTTCGGCGAGTACATTACCGCTTTCGTCAGTCACCCCTTGCTCAGAACAAAAGCCAATCAGTTTGTCGGCTTTCAAACGGATAGCAACTTGTGTCGCGACCTCTTCCGAAAGCAGGTTAAAGCTTTCGCCAGTGACTGAACTGGCAATAGGCCCAAGAAGGACGATGGAACCTTGGTCAAGGGTGCGATTGATCCCTTCGATGTCTATTCGACGAATGCGTCCGCTGTGGCAGTAATCTGTACCATCATCGACGCCTAAGGGTTGAGCGGTAATGAAGTTACCACTCATAACATTGAGTTGAGTTCCTGCCATTGGGGTGTTGTTCAAACTCATTGAAAGGCGAGCGGTGATCGCAAGTTGCAGTTGTCCAGCCGCCTGCATTGCAACACCTAAAGAATATTCATCTGTGACTCTAATATTTTTATGGTAAGGCGTATGGCAGTCTTGTTTCTCTAACAGTTGGTTGATCTGTGGTCTTGCCCCATGAACGAGAACAATCTTAACCCCAAGGCTATGAAGCAGGGCTATATCACTGATAATGTTGCCAAAGTTTCTATCGGCAACTGCTTCACCTCCCAACATAATCACCATGGTTTTACCACGGTGAGCATTTACATAAGGGGTCGATTGCCTAAAGCCTTTGACTAGCGCCGTACTTCTTAATTTCACAGAATAAGTCTTCCTTGTTTATTTATTCGATAATTTAGCATTTAAATTCAAATCTGAACAACAACTTTTTGGAATGAAGCGCAAACTATTCTCATCTAGGCTTCGTTTTATAAACTGTCTCAGTGTACAATGCGTACAGCATCCTTATGAGTCGTAAACGAATGCAAAAAAATCCAGTAAGAAAGAGTAAGATTGATGAGATCGCAAAAGGTCTCTACAGTGGAGCAGAGCAACGCAACAAACCTAAATTGAGACGTAAGCTCATTGAACGCAGTTTAATGGTTTTAGCTTTGGTGGGTTCGTTTGCCGTCGCTTCCTTGTTCGCCGATGTGTTTTATAGAGTGCAAGATGCGATAACACCTAATAGTCAAATATATGGAACTTGGGTCGAGCAAGATGTCGCTCGTTATGCTGCGGACGAGTTTGTGCTGAGTGAAAATGGTGTGTCAGTGCGAGGCTCTGTTGTGTCGACTCATTTTGATTTTGATGGCAAGTACTTCGAATATAAGGCAGGTAATAAAACGTATCACTTTCGCCTAACGAATTCTGATAAAACAGAAATGATGCTTGTATCGGATAATCACTATAATCCAGTCTTTCGCCTTAAAGGTTATATCGATAACTCAGTTCGATAGGTTATCTTATACCAATCGTAGTAAATAACTGGTCACCCTAGCTTGTTAAAAACCTCGATAACTTCGTTAGAATTTTTGATTGTAGAATAACTACTTATCGAAACTTCTTATCGAGAAGAGCTGCCTTGTTCTCAAGATTTTTTCCTACGCTATTTTTGAACACTTACTTACTGTGATTGGTATTATTGTAAACATTTACAATCTAAGATTGTGTTATCTGATCGTTTTTGTCATCCTCGATGCATAGAATATTTAGGATGACTCTTGTGATTAAAAAATGGCTTCCCCTTGTTGCTGCCTCTTTCTTATTTGGCTGTGCTCAACCCACTGATCTTGCCCAACAACACCTTGACGGTGAATTTCCCCGGACCTTAAATAAGGTCGATTTGGTTGAATCTAATAAACCAAGAGACTTCACCGCATTTGCAGAGCAAGCTGAGATGGTGGTTTCTAAATCCCCTTCGATGGCTAAAATCTATGAGCCGCTTTATCAGCAACTCAATGAATGGGCGGTGCTGAGTGGAGAGCCGAGCGAGCTAGCGAATTTTGGTGTTCAAACTGCTCAATTAGGTGGTGGTGATAAACAAGGTAATGTTTTATTCACGGGTTACTTTTCTCCTGTAATGGAACTGCGACATGAAGCAAACGAAGAATACCGATTCCCTGTTTATGGGCTTCCAGAGTGTGATAAAGAGTGTCCAACACGCGAAGAGATCTACAACGGTGCATTAGAAGGCCAAGGTCTTGAGTTAGGTTATTCAGCAAACCGTATCGACCCATTTATGATGGAAGTACAGGGCAGCGGCTTTGTGCATTTCGGAGATGATGACACGCTGCAGTATTTTGCATACGCGGGTAAGAACAATAAAGCTTACGTGAGTATTGGTCGTGTTTTGATCGAAAGAGGTTTAGTGCCACGCGAAAAAATGTCACTGAAAGCAATCAAAGAGTGGGTATTGGCGAACGATCCTGAAGTGGTAAAAGAGCTGCTTGAGCAAAACCCATCTTTCGTCTTCTTTAGCGCGAGAGATGATCTATCCGTAATGGGTAGCGCTGGCATTCCTCTATTACCGATGGCGGCGGTAGCGGGCGATCGCTCTATCTTACCAATGGGAACACCTATCCTGGCTGAGGTTCCGTTACTGAATGCTGATGGTACTTGGAGCGGCGCGCACCAACTAAGACTACTATTGGTTTTAGATACCGGTGGTGCGGTTAAGCAAAATCATTTGGACCTCTACCATGGTATGGGCCCACGAGCAGGAACTGAAGCGGGTCATTACAAGCATTTTGGTCGGGTGTGGAAGCTGGGTCTAGATGGCAGCGCAACCGAAGCGCCTTGGGCTTTGCCTCCTGAAAAGGTCGAGTAAACAATAATAAAATGGGGCATTGAAAGCGAATCGCTAATCCCCTAGACTTTTAATTCAAGAGTGCGTATAAAACGCACTCTTTTCTTTTTCTCAGAAATAAATTGGCGGCAACAATGCGTGAATTGACCACTCCAGCTTCAGAAAACTATGACCAACGATTTGGTGGCACTCGTCGCCTGTATGGCAATAGTGAAGTAGATATACTTAGAGCAGCACACGTGTGTGTGATCGGTATTGGCGGTGTCGGTTCATGGGCGGTTGAAGCGCTTGCTCGTACTGGTTTAGGTGAGCTGACATTGATCGATATGGATGATGTGTGCGTGACGAACATTAACCGTCAAATCCACGCAATGTCGGGCACGGTTGGTAAGAGTAAAATCGAAGTGATGGCAGAGCGCGTTAAGCTGATTAACCCTGAGTGTAAAGTGAACCTGATCGACGACTTTATTGGTCCTGATAATCAGGCTGAATACCTATCGAAAGAGTTCGACTTTGTGCTCGATGCGATTGATAGCATGAAAGCTAAGGCTTCGTTGTTGGCGTATTGCCGTAGCAACAAAATCAAAGTGATCACTACGGGTGGCGCGGGTGGGCAAGTTGACCCGACTCAAATTAAAGTGGCTGATCTGACTAAAACGATTCAAGATCCGTTAGCGAAGAAATTGAAAGACACATTGCGTCGTCATCATAATTTCCCTAAGAACCCTGCGCGTAAGTTTGGTATCGATTGTGTGTTCTCGACTGAGCAACTTAAATACCCTCAAGCCGACGGCAGTGTATGTGCTGCGAAAGCGACCGCAGAAGGTCCAAAACGTATGGATTGCGCGACGGGTTTTGGTGCCGCGACAGTGGTAACCGCGACTTTTGGTTTTGTGGCTGTTTCGCGTATCGTAGAAAAGATCATTCAAAAGCATACTAAGTAACGTCTTCTATTCAATTAATAATCGACTGGATATTAAAATGACCACATTCCCAAGCTCTCCATTCAGCACTGAAATTACCAGTGATGATATTGTCGCGAAGATGCAGACATTCAGCGGTTGGGAAGACCGTTATCGCCAGGTGATTCAATGGGGCAAGATACTGCCAACGATGCCTGATGAACTGAAAAGTGAACAGGTGATTGTATCTGGTTGTGAAAGCCAAGTGTGGTTGGTTTCTCAAAATATCGACGGTGTTTGGCGCTTTTGTGCTGATTCTGATGCGCGTATCGTTCGCGGTCTGATTGCATTAGTGATGGCTGCGTATGATGGAAAAACATCAGAGCAGATTCAAGCGTTCGATATCGATGGATACTTTGAACAAATCGGTTTAATTACCCATCTAAGCCCATCTCGCGGCAATGGATTAAAAGCGATTGTTGCTCAAATCCAAGAGCTAAGTGCTTAACATTTCTTAGATACACAGAAACAAAAAGGGTTGACGCTAAACGCCAACCCTACATAATTTCGCTACTCGCTACTCGCTACTCGCTACTCGCTACTCGCTACTCGCTACTCGCTACTCGCTACAGCATATCAACGGCTTTTTCTATCGCCGCTACGAGCTTTTCAACATCATCTAGATTGTTATAAATACCAAATGAAATACGAACCGTTCCTTTCACATTAAGTGCATCCATTAATGGGTGAGCACAGTGGTGTCCAGCACGTACTGCGATACCTTGCTGATCCAGCAGAGTAGCAATATCTTGATGGTGAACACCGTCCATCACAAAAGTAATCACACTCGCGTTGGGTTGATAACCCAATACCTGAATATCATCCAGTTTACTGAGTGCAAGATAAGTCTCGTGCTGTAGCTGGTGGATATGATTTTCGACATCTCGCTGAGCAAAACCACTTAACCATTCTATTGCGGTACTTAATGCTATCGCTCCCGCTACATTTGGCGTGCCCGCTTCAAACTTCCCCGGCAGTTCAGAAAATGTAGTGCCAGAGAAAGACACGCGCTCAACCATTTTGCCACCGCCATGCCAAGGGGGCATCGCTTGGAGCAATTCTAGCTTGCCGTAAAGTACACCGATGCCTGCAGGGGCGTAGAGCTTGTGTCCTGAGAAAACGTAGAAATCCGCCCCTAAAGCAGCAACATCAACGGGCTCATGAACGATACCTTGCGCGCCATCGACCACAACAATCGCATTCTTCTTGTGGGCTTTCTCGATAACTTGTTTAATGGGCTGGCGAGAACCCGTAACATTGGTTATCTGAGCCAGAGCAACAATCTTAGTTCGTTCATTCAAAAGGGCGTCAAACGCAACAACGTCAAAGTCACAATCTGATGTCATTGGTACTTTCACGACTTTAGCACCCGTTTGTTCAGCCACAATTTGCCAAGGCACGATGTTGGCGTGATGTTCCATTTCACTGACTAAGATCTCATCGCCAGGTTGAAGCGTGCTTCTTGCGTAAGTTTGTGCGATCAGGTTAAGTGCTTCGGTTGCGCCGCGAGTCCAAATAATCTCTTTTGAAGAGCTTGCGCCGATAAACTGAGCGACCTTATCTCTGGCGGCTTCAAATTGACTGGTCGCGTTGGCTGTTAAGCTATGACTACCACGGTGAACATTGGCATTTTGTTTGGAGTAGTATTGGCTAATGGCATCAATAACCACCTGAGGTTTTTGTGTCGTTGCCGCGCTGTCTAAATAAATCAACGGTTGTTGATTGATGGTTTGTGATAGCGCAGGAAACTGCTCTCGGATGTGATTGATATCAAGCATCTATTCTTACCTAAAATCTTGGAAATTGTTGCTAGCGTTATGCTGAGCGGTATCGTTATTTTATCGCGACTTGTTAATCGTTGCTGACTAATCTTGATGATTCCAGCTATTTTCTCGTTCTTTAACCTGCGTAAACAGCTTTTGGTTAACAGGAACTTCTATCTGATGTTTGAGTGCTGTCTTTATTAGGTGTCCGGTAATGAAGTCGATCTCTGTCTTACGTTGGTAAAACATATCTTGCTTCATGGATGAATTGTTTTTTGCTGTCGCTTGAATAACGTGTTTTACGCTTGTTTCTAATTTGTCGAATGAACAATTAATGCCTTCCGCCTGCATCACTTGCGTGAGTTCTTTAACTATAGAACTCAGAACTTCGTTAAACCTTTGGTCAGCAAGCTCTCCATTTTTGATTTGTTCCAGCCCAGTCAGTGGGTTGATCGCACAATTGATGGCGAGTTTAGCCCACAGCGCCGTTGTTATTTCTGGATTCCAATTTACGCTCGGTAGGGCGTGTTCCAACACATCAACCAAAAAAGTGCACTGTTGACCCTTGAGGTTAAAAGCACCCAATTGAGTTTGGCCGATTCCTGTGTGAGATACACTATTACGATCAGGTTTGAATGCAGCTTGGGTCGTGGTTGCCAATACTATCGGGTGAGCATCAATTTGAGTTGCTATCTGAGCGACCGCCCCCATACCGTTGTGCATGAACATGAGAATGGTGTCAGAGTCTAGATACTGAAGTAACGGAGTGGTGGCTTCTTCTACTTGCCAAGCTTTGACTGTGAAGATCACTAAATCGCTCGCTGATAGCTTTTCGATATTGTTGTTACTGAAGGAAAGTGAAGCTTGTCCATCAAGTGATAAGTCAATTGAGTGATCCGTGGAACGACTCCACAAAGCCACATTATGACCAGCTTGAAGCAGTTTTATTGCCCATAAAGAGCCGATAGCCCCAGGGCCAACAATAGTGATGTTCACAGCAATACCGATATAAAAAAGTGGTGCTGCAAGGATAGCGAGGCATTAAATGAAAGCAATAAAAAATGGCACCCGAGGGTGCCATTTTGGAAACTTTCTTAGAAGTTTGATTAGAACTTGTAAGTTACTGCAACGTAGTGACCTACGCCAGAAGATTCAGCTTTTGAAGCTGAGTTCCATGGAAGACCTTCACCGTCAGCAAAACCGTATACATCGCTGTAAAGTTTTAGGCCGTAACCAACTGCGAACTGATCAGAGTGCCAGTAAAGACCATTGAACATTGCGCCGCCATGGCTTGATGTTGCGTAACCTTTGCCTTCATCCATCCCGAATTGGTAATCGATGTAACCTTGGTAAGAGATAAAAGAACCGTTCTCGAAGAAGTGGAATGGTTTGAACCAGTTAGTAGAGAGTTGGAAGCCGTTCCAATCTTTCTTGTTTGAATCGTATGTTCCGTAAAGGTTTAATCCCATTTTACCGAACCATGGAACCATTACATCAGAACCAAGACCAATTTTTTGAGTATTTACACCAGGACTACCATCAATACAGCCTGTAGAGTTACAGTTAGTAGCGCCACCTCCGCCCCATTCCATAAGCGTAGCAACGTAAAGTTCTTGTACTGGACCAAAAGAAAGATCAGTGCCAGTTAGGCCATCGATAGACATACGAGGCGCAAATTTCATGAACATCTTTTCAGATTTTGCTTTATCGCTGCTTGAGTCTGACGTCAGGTTAAATACATCAACGTAGCCGTAAAGATCGAAAATACCATTGCGACCACCAAATTCCATCTCTAGGTAATCATGAGTCGACTCAGAAACACCTTTTTCATTAAAAGCACCCATCAAGTTAAATTGTAGGAACTTGTAATCGTTCTTGTGGATGTCGCCGTCAGAATAATCAGCCGCCATTACTGGAGCAGAAGCTGCTGCAAGTAGGCCAAGAGTTAAAAGTGATTTACGCATAATGGAACTCTCTATGTTTGAAATAAGTAACCCGCTAATCCGTGCGTGTTTATATGTCCGAATGCCGAGCATAATAGCGATTTTGTTCTCAAATAAAAGTGAGACAGAGTGAAAACTATGATTATTATGGTGAGCATGATCACACTAACGATCTAAATGATGGAACTTTAATGTTGCTATGCATCTTGATGAATCCCTACTTCTATTGATTTTGTGAAATTCGATTATTTTGTGTATAAATTGGTGAAATACCGCTCTAAGCAAACGATTCTACCAAAAATCGTGACATGCATATCAAAATCAACAGTATTTCTTTCTAAGCGTTTTCTCGTAAAAAACACCTCACTTAGCGAACGTTTCGATCCTGCCTTTGATCCATTTCCAAGCAACTCCGTACTGAAGTTTGAATCAATTGATGAACAATTCATGTGATGATTAACCTGACTTTTAACTCTGGTTGTTTTTTCATCGCTGACAATATTGAGACCGTTCATTGCACCAATTTTGAGGCAACATTTAAAGATCTGCTCTTGAGCTTATCTGCTGTGTGACGAACTGGTCGAACTTTTTGGAGAGAAGACCAATGAAATATTCACCTATACTCGCTGTAGCGTTGTCAGCCCTGTTCATTGTAGGGTGTAATGATGACGATCAACCAACAACCCAGCTGCAAGCTGTTCACGCATCGCCAGATGCTCCACTAGCTAATGTGTTAGTTAATAGTCAGGCTCGTTGGACTGGGGTTGATTATGCTCAGGCATCTGGATATACCTCGGTCAATCAAGGCCAGACAACTCTACAGGTCGATGTTCAACTCCCTGGAGATGGTGTGGCGACAGTGATTCCGCCAAGCCAGTTCGATTTAAGCGGTGATTTAGATTACACGGTGATGGTGGTCGGTGATGCTGACGGTTCCAACAACCCAGTTGAGGCTCTCGTTGTGACACGACCTGCAGCAGGCACGGCGACGAGTTCGAGTTTGGATGTGCAAGTTGTTCACGCGGCAACTGGAGTTGGTGATGTGAATCTATACGTTACAGCACCGAATGATCCTCTAGGCGCACCGATTGGAACTTTGGGATACAAAGGATTTACCGATGTGCTCAATATTCCTGCTGGTCAATATCGTGTGAGATTAGAAACCGTGAGTGGAAGTGCTATCGCGTTTGATTCAGGAGAGATCACTCTCCCTGCTGGTAGCGAGCTGACCATTGCAGCCGTGCCAAGAGCGGATTCAACCAGTACGTCTCCGGTGAAGCTGATGGTAATGGATGGCAAAAGTTCATCTATAATTTACGACATGGCAGAATCTGCAGAAGTGAGAGTAGGGCATTTAGTTGATAGTGCACCCTCTGTGGATGTGTTTGTAAACTCGGCTAAGTTTGCTCCTCTTGATGCTCTAATGTTTAAAAAAGTTCGTGGCTTCTTAGATTTGGCGGCAGGCAGTTACGATATCGATATTTATGAAACAGCAACCACCTCTCCAACATTCATTGATGTTGACGGTTTAGCGGTGTTTGCCGGAATGGATTACAGCATCTATGCCGTGGGGACGGTAAGTCCTCTCAATTTGGAAGCGCTAGTTGTTCCAGAAAATCGACGCTCTGTTGCAACCAGTGCAGTATTGAACATTACTCATGCTGCAGCTAATCCAATTGCAGCTTCGGTTGATATTTATTTAACCGAGAACGTGGGAATTTCTGGAAGTACTCCTGCGTTGAGTAATGTGAAATTCAAAGATTTCGCGAATGGTATTTATGTAGCTGCGGGAACTTACTATGTGACGATTACGGTGGCTGGCGATCCATCTACTGTTGCTATTGACTCCGCGCCTGCGACCTTAGTTAACGGTGTTGTGTATCAAGTAGTGGCGATTGATGATTCGATGGGAACGGGATTTAACTTAATAGTAAGTGAAACCACAGATTAATCCGTTAAGCGTCTGCAAATAGAAAATAGAAAATAGAAAATAGAAAATAGAAAAGGGTAGCTCAATGCTCCCCTCTTCTCTTTTGCTTTTTTTTTCTTTTATTCGTGGTTGTTTTTCGCTTTTTCTAATAAATCAGTGAAAAAGTGGCGTAACGAATAGAGCATGATCAAACTCGGAATCACCATTAATGACGTCAGTATAAAGAAGGTTGACCAATCATTGAGGTAATCGACGAGCTCGCCACTGAATGAAGCCAGTGTTGTTCTACCGAAATTGCCTAAGGATGCTAATAAGGCATATTGCGTCGCTGAGAAAGCTTGGCCAGTCAGTAAGGTTAAGAAAGAGACAAATGCTACCGTCGAAAAGGCGGTTGTGAAGTTGTCGACAATGATAGTTGCCAAGAACAGAGTTTCACTAGGGCCTGCCTGAGCGATCCACGCAAACATTAGGTTGCTGGCTGCCATTGCGATGCCACCAATCATTAGTCCGCGTACAATACCGAATTTCACATTGAAGATACTGCCGAGCAAGGTGAAGAATATCGTCGCGCCCCAACCGATTAACTTAGAATAGTGGCCAATCTGTTCATTGCTAAAGCCTATCTCTTTATAGAAGGTGATAGACATTCTACCCAAGAAGGCTTCACCTATCTTAAATAGGAACACAAACAGTAGAAGGGTGATGGCAACTTGAACTCCGTTTCGTTTGAAGAAATCATAAAACGGTTCTAGCACTGTAACGCTGAACCAAGCGACGACTTTTGAACCCACAACTCTGTTGTGACGTTGTTGTGCTTGCTCTTGTAATGCTTCACGTTGTGTATTGGGTTCTCCGACAAAAAGAGTAAACAGCATTAACACGACAACCACACCAGCCATGCCGTAATACACACCATTCCAACCGATTGAGTCAGCATTGATAAAAGCAAGATAACCTGGAAGAGAATAGCCAGTCCACCATCCCATCACGGCCATTGCGGATGCTTGTGGCAACTTTGATGCTTCCGATTTTGGAAATGAATCAATACGGAAGGCATCTATTGCGACATCTTGAGTTGCTGAGGCGATAGCTATTCCGAGAGCAAGCATAGAGGTGAACATCAAGTCATTGGCTGGGTTTACTCCAGCAATGAACAGGGTACAGATCAATACCAAGCTTTGGCACAAGAATATCCAACTGCGTCGTTGGCCTAATATCGCGTGTAAAACTGGCAGTTTGACTCGGTCTACCAACGGTGCCCATAAAAAGTTAATAGCATAGACAGCAAACACACTGCCGAAATAACCGATCGCAGCACGAGTTAAACCGGCATCTTTTAGCCAACCAGACATGTTGGATCCAATCAGAACCCATGGGAAGCCACTCGAACAACCGAGCATAAACACCCAAAGTAGACGTTTGTCTAAGTAGCTGCGGAAAGTTTGCATCCAAGAAATAGAGGGGGTGCCTGATGACATGGGGCGTCCTTGTATAGAAAACGCCCTTAAGAATAAGGGCGTTACATTGGATTACTTAAGAAGGGTCACTTTAGTGATGACGATTGGGTCGACAGGAATGTCTGACATGCGGCCCATTCGCTTGGTTGGAATTGTTGCCATCTTCTGAACAACGTCAAAACCATCGGTTACTTTACCAAACACAGCGTAACCAGGATTACCGCCTTTCGCGTTTAAGAAATCGTTGTCTGCAAAGTTAATGAAGAACTGGCGAGTTGCAGAATCTGGTGCATTGGTGCGAGCCATTGCGATCGTTGCAGTATCATTCTTCAGGCCATTGCTGCCTTCATTTTTGATAGGCGCATAAGTTGCTAATTGCTTCATATCTTGATCGAAGCCACCACCCTGAGCCATAAAGCCCGGGATCACACGGTGAAACTGAGTGCCTTCGTAGCTACCGTCTGCAACATATTTCAGAAAGTTATCAACACTAACCGGTGCTTGCTCTTGGTTTAGCTCGATAGTGAAGCCGCCTAATGTTGTTTCTACGTTCACTTTAGGACCAGCCCAAACGCTCACGCTCACCAGCATCAATGCGATAGAAGATAGAATGCGCCCCATTAGAAACGTTCCTTCATGTAAGTTTGCAGCTCTTGGTCATTGGCAATCTCTTTAAGAACTAAGTCGATAACATCGTTTAGTACCATTGCGATATCGTCATTTGATGCACTTAATGCACCTGTGCGAGTTGCTGTACCATTGAATGTCTTAACTAGCTTGCCTTCAGGCGTTTCAGCGGTTACTTCAAGAGTTACTTTACCATCAATTTGGTTTTCCATGATGGTGTGCTTGACGGTAACAAGCGCTTCTTGAATCTCTAAAACAATTGAGTTTTCACTGTTAACGCTTGCACGAAAACCTTGAGACTCCAATTGTTGAGCAATAGCGTTTTCTAGAGAAATACGCATGTTTTGCTTAGCGTGAATTGGCTGAATGTTTGAACGGCCACTATCAACCAATGCAACATATTGAGCGGCACGAACATCTTTACTGGTTAGTGTGTATGTTTTGCCTTGTACAAGGTTGCTTGAGCTTAGTGAAGCTTCTGGCATTACGTTGATCTGTTCTTTCTGAGGGGCTGAACATGCTGTCAAAGCCAAAATAGAAGCAGCCAAAATCAGTTTTTTCATTCCTTTATCCTTTCTAAATTCACACCAGGAGCTCGGTATCTTAAATTCTTGTGACGTCGTTTCTGCTTATTTATTAAAATTCGCAGGTTCTCTTGTTGCTTGTAATATCTCAAATTTCTGGTTCAGTTCAAGCGTTTCAACGTTTGCTTCACCAAATAGTCTTGCTAGTTTGACATCGTATCCGAGGTGTCGGTTACCAATAACAATTAATTTGCCTCCGTTGCTAAGAACATGCTTTGCATCACAGAACATTTGCCATGCAATGTGATCTGTAATCGCTTGTTGTTGGTGGAACGGAGGGTTACACATAACTAAGTAAGTGCTGTTTTTCTTAAAACCATCTAAACAGTTATTGGCGATGAACTGGAAATTACCTTCTTCGCCAAGGTTATCCTTAATATTTTGGCGCGCTGATTCCACTGCCATAAAGCTTTCATCAACACAGGTGATACGCGCTTGTGGGTTTAATTGCCCAGCTTTTACACTCAATACACCGTTGCCACAACCTAGATCGATAATATGACGCAGTTCAGGATCTTGAGGGATGTGCTCTAGCATATAGCGAGCACCTTGATCGAGTGCCTCGCCTGAGTAAACGTTCGGTAAATTTTTCAGGCGAATATCTTCACCGTCTACATCCCATTCAACAAAAGGTTCGACCGTTTGAATCGGCTGACAATTTGGTGAAGAGAAAACCAAGCGATGTTTCTTCTTCGCTAGAGAAGTTTTGGTTTCACCTAGGTACTTTTCGAAAATATTAAGTGTAGATGTGTGGATATCTTTTACTTTGTTTACACCGATGACTTGGCAGCCTTCTGGCAACGCTTGGCGTAGTTGGCTCAATTGCCATACTAGATGACGGTTTGTTTTCGGTAGTTGCATGATCACAAGATCGATACCGTGTGGGATATCATCCATCGTATTCAGGAAGTTCACACGGTTACTTTGATTGCGCTGCAAGTTTTTTAGCGCACCGCGATGAGAGATAAACGAGTCGCTCATCATGGTGACATCATGATCTTTAGAGAACCATGCCGACAGGGCACCAAAGCTATCGTTCATGATCAGGATGTGTTTGCCAGGTTCCAGATTCATCTCTTCAACGTGACTAATAATGTATTCGTCGCCCGCATCCCAAGCTTGAAGGGTTTCATTTGAACGGTTGGGGAAACGATGTAAGGTCAAAGTTCTATCGAGAAGAGTAAGTTCGGTTTTCATAGCTTGAGATACTTATGTAAGAAATAACAAAGATATTGTCTCAAATGCAGCCTGAACAAGATAGAAAAAACTCAACCAAACCTAAGTCGTTCGTTATGAAATACTCAGACAGTCGACCAGTTAGGGTTTATACTTCCCCCACAGATAATGCCAATACGTTATTAAGGAATCATAATGATCCAAGAAGTTATCGAAACAAAATTGCACAATGAGTTTTCACCAAGTCATTTAAACGTGGTCAATGAGAGCTACATGCACAATGTTCCGGCTGGTTCTGAGAGTCATTTTAAAGTGATTGTTGTCAGCGATGCGTTTGAAGGCTTGCGCCTTATTGGTCGTCATCGAGCGGTAAATAAAGCACTTTCAGAAGAGCTAGCGAATAATATTCACGCACTATCTATTCACACTTATACAAAAGATGAATGGATGAAGCAACTCGATAACGTGCCAGACAGCCCTATGTGTATGGGCGGTGGTAAGTAATAAAACTAACTGATAGAAGAGGTGGCGATGCTGCCTTTTTTATCGCCAGGCTGATGTGTTTTTAGGGTTTATATCACTCAAATTGATGTCAAATTAGGCGTCTTTAAATACCCACAATGAGTAATGTTTTTATTAACAGTGTTTCAACATAACTCGTAAAATATTAGTTTGTGACAGAGTATTAATCTCTTGTTTAAAACACGATTCAAAAGCCATTTTATCTGTGCGGCTCGTCAAATTTATACATATTTGAGAGTCCATATGCTTCAAATCTCACCAAATTAAGGCCGTATTCAAGTTATTGGTCATGGCATCAAGTTGTCAAAAAATGCTAGAATACGGCACCTGATAAATCTCACATAATCTTTGTGATGGGTTTATTAATGTAATGTTGCGATTTTGGTATCTCGAATTTACCAGAACCGGACACTGTAATGTCGTGTCTAAGGGCGATTTTAAAACGTCCCGAATTTACGCAATTAAAAGAATCTTTTTCCCGATAAAGTAGTGCAAGTGCGTATGATTACAATAAAGAAGGGTTTGGATCTTCCTATCGCAGGAACTCCATCCCAGGTGATTAATGATGGTAAGTCCATCACTAAAGTCGCCTTGCTTGGCGAAGAGTACGTTGGTATGCGTCCTACGATGCATGCTCGCGTTGGTGATGAAGTGAAGAAAGGCCAAGTTCTTTTTGCAGATAAAAAGAACCCAGGTGTTGTATTTACTTCTCCAGCAAGCGGTAAAGTTATTGAAGTGAACCGTGGTGCTAAGCGTGTTCTTCAATCAGTAGTGATTGAAGTAGCAGGCAATGAGCAAATCACGTTCAATAGCTATGAAGCTAACCAACTAGTAAGTCTTGACCGTGAAACGGTTAAAACTCAGTTAGTTGAGTCTGGCGCATGGACCGCTTTGCGAACTCGTCCGTTCAGCAAGGTTCCAGCAGTTGATTCTGAAACTCAGGCTATTTTCGTTACTGCTATGGATACTAATCCGCTAGCAGCTGAGCCAGAATTAATCATTAACGAGCAGTCTGATGCTTTCGTTGCTGGTTTAGATCTTCTTTCAACTCTGACTAACGGTAAAGTGTACGTTTGTAAAAAAGGTACTAGCTTACCTCGTTCAGCTCAGTCTAACGTTGAAGAACATGTTTTTGATGGCCCACACCCTGCAGGTCTTGCAGGCACGCATATGCATTACCTATATCCGGTAAATGCACAAAATGTAGCGTGGAGCATTAACTACCAAGATGTTATCGCATTCGGTAAGCTTTTCCTTACTGGTGAGATTTACTCTGAGCGTGTTGTTTCTCTGGCTGGTCCAGTGGTGAATAACCCACGTCTAGTTCGTACTCAAATTGGTGCTAGCCTTGAAGAGTTGACAGACAGCGAGTTAATGCCAGGCGAAGTTCGTGTGATTTCTGGTTCTGTACTTACGGGTACTGAAGCAACAGGTCCACATGCTTTCCTTGGTCGTTACCATCAACAAGTTTCTGTTCTACGTGAAGGTCGTGATAAAGAGCTATTCGGCTGGGCTATGCCTGGTAAGAACAAGTTCTCTGTTACTCGTTCATTCCTTGGTCACCTGTTTAAAGGTCAGTTGTTCAACATGACAACGACGACAAACGGTAGTGACCGCTCAATGGTTCCAATTGGTAACTACGAGCGCGTAATGCCTCTAGATATGGAACCTACATTGCTGCTTCGTGATCTATGTGCAGGCGACATTGATAGTGCTCAAGCACTTGGTGCGCTAGAACTAGACGAAGAAGATGTAGCATTGTGTACCTTTGTATGTCCAGGTAAGTACGAGTACGGTCAACTACTTCGTGAATGCCTAGATACGATTGAGAAGGAAGGGTAATTTTCATGGGCCTTAAAAAGTTTCTTGAAGACATCGAGCATCATTTTGAGCCAGGTGGTAAACACGAGAAGTGGTTTGCGCTTTACGAAGCAGCTGCGACAGTGTTTTACACGCCAGGTCTTATCACAAAGAAAAGCTCACACGTTCGTGATAGCGTTGATTTAAAACGTATCATGATCATGGTTTGGTTCGCGGTATTCCCAGCAATGTTCTGGGGTATGTACAACGCGGGTGGCCAAGCTATCGCGGCACTTAACCATATGTACGCAGGCGCTGAATTAGTTTCTGTTATCGATGGTAACTGGCACTACTGGCTAACCGAAATGCTTGGAGCCTCCTTAGGGCCCGATGCTGGTGTTGGCAGCAAGATGCTACTTGGTGCGACATACTTCCTACCTATCTACGCAACGGTATTCATCGTCGGTGGTTTCTGGGAAGTTCTGTTCTGTATGGTGCGTAAGCACGAAGTAAACGAAGGTTTCTTTGTTACTTCTATCTTATTTGCGCTTATCGTTCCGCCAACGCTTCCTCTATGGCAAGCAGCACTAGGTATTACCTTCGGTGTTGTTGTGGCGAAAGAGATCTTCGGTGGTACGGGTCGTAACTTCCTGAACCCTGCACTTGCTGGCCGTGCGTTCCTATTCTTTGCATACCCTGCACAGATTTCAGGTGACGTAGTTTGGACTGCTGCAGATGGTTTCTCTGGTGCAACTGCTCTTAGCCAATGGGCTCAAGGCGGCGGTAGCGCACTAATGAACGTGACATCAGGTGAAGCAATCACTTGGATGGACGCATTCATTGGTAACATCCCAGGTTCTATCGGTGAAGTATCAACTCTAGCACTTATGATCGGTGCAGCGATGATCGTTTACATGCGTATCGCTTCATGGCGCATCATTGCTGGTGTAATGATCGGTATGATTGCTGTGTCTACACTGTTCAACGTGATCGGTTCTGATACTAACGCAATGTTTAGCATGCCTTGGCATTGGCACCTAGTTCTAGGTGGTTTCGCATTCGGTATGTTCTTCATGGCGACTGACCCAGTATCAGCTTCATTTACCAATAAAGGTAAGTGGTGGTACGGCATCCTAATCGGCGCAATGTGTGTAATGATTCGTGTAGTTAACCCTGCATACCCAGAAGGCATGATGCTTGCGATTCTATTCGCAAACCTATTTGCTCCTCTGTTTGACCACGTTGTAATCGAGAAGAACATTAAGCGGAGACTAGCGCGCTATGGCAAGTAATAACGATAGCATTAAAAAGACGCTGTTTGTTGTTATCGCATTGAGCCTAGTGTGCTCAATCATCGTTTCAACAGCTGCAGTTGTTCTTAAACCTAAGCAGCAAGCTAACGCAGTTCTGGATCAGCAAACTAAGATCCTTGAAGTTGCGGGTATTGAGCTTGCAGGTGATATCCCAGCACTCTACGCAGAGAACATCGAACCTCGTCTAGTTGATTTCGCTACTGGCGATTTCGTTGACGGCGATGCTGCTGCATATGACCAACGTAAAGCGGCAAAAGATCCAGCTCAGTCAATCAAGCTTTCAGCTGAAAATGACATCGCTAAGATCATTCGTCGTGCTAACACGGGTACTGTATACCTAGTGAAAGATGGCGCTGAAACTTCTAAAGTTATCATCCCTGTTCACGGTAACGGTCTATGGTCAATGATGTACGCATTCGTTGCAGTAGAGACTGATGGCAACACAGTTTCTGGTATCACTTACTACGAGCAAGGTGAAACTCCTGGACTTGGTGGTGAAGTTGAGAACCCAACTTGGCGCGCTCAATTCGTTGGTAAGAAATTATTCGACGAAAACCACAAACCTGCTATTCAGGTTGTTAAAGGTGGCGCTCCTCAAGGTTCTGAGCACGGTGTAGATGGCCTTTCTGGTGCAACACTGACTAGCGTTGGTGTTCAACATACATTTGACTTCTGGTTAGGTGATATGGGCTTTGGTCCGTTCCTAGCAAAAGTTCGTGACGGAGGTCTGAACTAATGTCTAGTGCAAAAGAAATTAAAAAGAGCATCTTAGCGCCTGTGTTGGATAACAACCCAATCGCGCTACAGGTTCTTGGTGTGTGTTCTGCTCTTGCGGTAACCACTAAGCTAGAAACAGCATTTGTTATGACTATCGCGGTAATGTTCGTTACTGCTCTGTCTAACTTCTTCGTTTCTTTAATCCGTAACCACATTCCTAACAGTGTGCGTATCATCGTTCAGATGGCAATTATCGCATCATTAGTAATCGTGGTAGACCAAGTGCTTAAAGCATACCTATACGATATCTCTAAACAGCTATCTGTATTCGTTGGCCTAATCATTACTAACTGTATTGTAATGGGTCGTGCTGAAGCATTCGCAATGAAGTCTGCGCCAATCCCATCGTTTATCGACGGTCTTGGTAACGGTCTTGGTTACGGTTTCGTTCTTATCACTGTTGGTTTCTTCCGTGAGCTTCTAGGCTCTGGCAAACTATTTGGTATGGAAGTACTACCTCTAGTGAGCAACGGTGGTTGGTATCAGCCAAACGGCTTGATGCTTCTAGCACCTTCAGCATTCTTCCTAATTGGTTTCTTGATTTGGGCAATTCGTGTGTTCAAACCAGAACAAGTAGAAGCGAAGGGGTAAGGTAGTCATGGAACATTATATTAGTCTGCTAGTTAAATCGATTTTCATCGAAAACATGGCGCTTTCTTTCTTCCTAGGTATGTGTACGTTCCTAGCGGTATCTAAGAAAGTTAAAACTTCTTTTGGTCTTGGTGTTGCGGTAGTTGTAGTACTTACAATTGCTGTTCCTGTAAACAACCTTGTTTACACACACATCCTGAAAGAAAACGCGCTTGTTGAAGGTGTCGATTTAAGTTTCCTTAACTTCATCGCATTCATCGGTGTTATCGCGGCACTTGTACAAATCCTAGAGATGGTTTTAGACCGTTTCTTCCCACCTTTGTACAACGCACTAGGTATCTTCCTTCCACTGATCACAGTTAACTGTGCAATCTTTGGTGGTGTATCTTTCATGGTAACTCGTGACTACAACTTTGCTGAATCTGTTGTTTACGGCTTCGGTTCTGGTGTGGGTTGGATGTTAGCTATCGTTGCTCTTGCGGGTATCCGTGAGAAGATGAAGTACTCTGACGTACCTCCAGGTCTTCGTGGCCTTGGTATCACGTTCATTACTGTTGGTCTGATGGCGTTAGGCTTTATGTCTTTCTCTGGTGTTCAACTGTAGGGTAAGCACCCAGTAATAAGGAATAACAAATGCAAAGCATTATTCTTGGCGTAGCGATGTTTACCATTATTGTATTGGCTCTAGTACTAGTGATTCTTTTCGCTAAGTCTAAGCTAGTACCATCAGGTGACATCACTATTGCTGTAAACGGCGACCCTGAAAAGGCGATCGTTACTCAGCCTGGTAGCAAGCTACTTGGTGCCCTAGCTGGCGCTGGTATCTTCGTATCTTCTGCTTGTGGTGGCGGTGGCTCTTGTGGTCAGTGTCGTGTAAAAGTTAAGTCTGGTGGTGGCGACATCCTTCCAACTGAACTTGATCACATCACAAAAGGTGAAGCTCGCGAAGGCGAACGTCTTGCATGTCAAGTTGCTATGAAAACTGACATGGAGATTGAACTAGACGAAGATATCTTTGGTGTGAAGAAGTGGGAATGTACTGTTATCTCTAACGATAACGAAGCTACTTTCATCAAAGAATTGGCTCTAGCTATCCCTGAAGGTGAAGAAGTTCCGTTCCGCGCGGGTGGTTACATTCAGATTGAAGCTGAACCACATCACGTGAAATACGCAGATTACGATATTCCTGAGGAATACCGTGGTGACTGGGATAAGTTCAACTTGTTCCGTTACGAGTCTATCGTTAAAGAGCATTCGATCCGTGCTTACTCTATGGCTTCATACCCAGAAGAGAAAGGCATCATCAAGCTTAACGTGCGTATCGCAACTCCGCCGCCAAACAACCCTGACGTAGCTCCTGGTGTGATGTCTTCATACATCTGGTCTCTTAAAGAAGGCGACAAATGTACTATTTCTGGTCCATTTGGTGAGTTCTTTGCTAAAGACACAGACAATGAAATGGTATTCATCGGTGGTGGTGCAGGTATGGCGCCAATGCGTTCACATATCTTCGACCAACTTAAGCGTCTTAACTCTACTCGTAAGATGTCTTACTGGTACGGTGCTCGTTCTAAGCGTGAGATGTTCTACATTGAAGACTTCGACGGCCTAGCGGCTGCAAACGAAAACTTCGTGTGGCATTGTGCTCTGTCTGATCCTCAACCTGAGGACAACTGGGACGGTTACACTGGTTTCATCCACAACGTATTGTACGAAAACTACCTGAAGGATCACGAAGCTCCTGAAGACTGTGAGTACTACATGTGTGGTCCACCAATGATGAACGCGGCTGTGATCGGCATGCTGAAAGATCTTGGTGTAGAAGATGAAAACATCCTACTAGATGACTTCGGTGGTTAATCCATTTAAGTGATTGATATTATGGCTGACTCTTACGAGTCAGCCATTTGTTTTTCTAAGACTACTCGTGACAACAAACTGGCTTATATAAGAAAGAGTAAGGCATTTAAAATACCTATTTTTCACTCTTATTTTTCCTTATATAAATCCTCAACATTAGACAGGAGTAAGCAAGTGAGAATTTGGCTTGTTGCATTAACTTCTTTAATTTTTCTTGCGGGCTGTGAGCAGGCAAGAGAGCAAGTACATTTAAGTGGTCCGACAATGGGGACCAGTTATAACATTAAGTACATCAATGGCGATGAATTTCCTGAGTCTAAAGAAGTTCATACCGAGATCGATCGTCTACTTGAAGAAGTAAATGATCAAATGTCGACTTACCGTGAAGATTCAGAGCTGAGCCGTTTCAACCAACACAAAGGTGCGGACGCATTCGAAGTGTCTGAACAAACCGCTATCGTTGTGAAAGAAGCGATTCGTTTGAACGGTCTTACTGAAGGTGCGTTGGATGTGACGGTTGGTCCATTAGTTAACTTGTGGGGTTTTGGTCCAGAAGCGCGTCCTGAAGTGGTTCCATCAGACGAAGAGCTTGCGGCTCGTAAGGCTAAGGTTGGTATTCACCACTTAAGCGTTGAAGGTAATAAGCTAAGCAAAGATTTGCCTAACTTGTATGTTGACCTTTCGACCATTGCAAAAGGTTGGGGCGTGGATGTCGTTGCTGACTACCTCGATTCAATTGGCATTCATAACTACATGGTAGAAGTGGGCGGTGAAATCCGTTTGAAGGGCTTAAACCGTGAAAGTGTGGGTTGGCGTATCGCCATCGAGAAGCCAAGTGTTGACGAGCGCAACATTCAAGAGATCATCGAGCCTGGTGATATGGCGATCGCAACGTCTGGCGACTACCGAAACTATTTTGAGCGTGATGGTGTTCGTTATTCACACATCATCAACCCAGAAACAGGTAAGCCGCTTCATCATAAAGTGGTTTCTGTAACCGTTTTAAATCCGTCTTCAATGACTGCAGACGGTTTATCTACTGGCCTTATGGTCTTAGGTGAAGAAAAAGGACTGGAAGTCGCAAACCAACATAACATCCCAGTGTTCATGGTGGTAAAAACAGCTGATGGCTTTAAAGAAATTGCTTCAGAAGCATTTAAGCCATACTTAGGTAAATAAGGTAAGCGAGATAATTATGAATACATTTCTGATTACATTTGGTGTTTTTCTTGCAGTAATCGCAGCGATGTCAATTGGCTATATTATCCAAAAGAAAGTTGTGAAAGGTAGCTGTGGTGGCTTAGGTGCTGTTGGTATTGATAAAGTATGTAACTGCCCTGAACCTTGTGATGCGCGTAAAAAACGTGAAGCACGTGAAGCATACCGTGAAGAGAAATTGGCAGAACGTCAACAAAAAGAAGCGGCTTGGAGTAAAGACCGTATCGCTTAATTGGTGACAGTCATAGGGGAATAGAGTTATCTATGCCCTTAGAATAAGAAGCTCAAGATTATCGTCTTGAGCTTTTTTTGTTTGAGTGAACTGTCTATTTTGGAATGCTGAAACGGAAACAAAAACGAATTTCTAGTGGTCGATTTGCATGTTATTACGCGTAAAGACCAGTTGGTTCCTACCTTGTTCTTTTGCCGTATAAAGCAGTTCGTCCGCGGCTTTTATTTGCTCATCCAAACTGCCAACTAAGTCGCTTAACCCGATACTTATGCTGACTTTAATCCGTTGTGAGTCATGAATAACTTCTTGGTTTTGTATCGCAATCCTCATTGATTCTAGCGTGTCGACAAATTCTTCAAATGGTCTGCACGATTGAATGCAGAACTCTTCACCGCCGAAACGAACGGCGACATCATCTTTAAAATGATTTTTGATGATCTTTCCGACCTCAATGAGTACTGCATCGCCACCATCATGACCGTAGGTATCATTCACCTTTTTAAAGAAGTCTATATCCATCATGGCGATGCTGCGATGTTCGCAGCCTTTACATGTTTGATTGAATAGATAACGACGGTTCCAAAGCCCGGTCAGAGCATCTTCATTTGCATGACGAAATAGTTCATTGGTGGCCTCTTTCATATCGAGTAGCTGATGAATACGGCAGAAAAACTCTTCTTGGTTAAATGGCTTGTAAAGGAAGTCGTTGGCACCAGCCTTAAGGAAACGAGCTGTCATGGTTCGGTCGTCACTGCCAGATAGCCCAAGAATAGCGAGTTGATTACGATCATGGTGTACTCGAATGTCACGGGTCATCGAAATGCCATCTTTGTTTGGCATGTCATGATCGGTAACGACGAAAGTGATGTCGGGGTCGTTTTGGAGAAGCTCTAGTGCTTGTTCGCCATCTTCCGCTTGAATCGTTTGAATATATTGGTGCTCAAGAAGTTGCACTACATATCGACGAACCACAGCAGAATCATCAACAACCAAGGCTTTATGATATCGGTTATTTGAGATTCGATTAACCAGAGGAAGCAAATAACTGACTGATGACATGCTGTCTTTGAGGATGTAATCAATCACACCCTTCGCGAGTACTTGTTCTCGAAGTGTGTTGTTGAACATGCCGGTTAGGACTATGATTTTTTGTTGATAGCCGAGTACCAAATCAATGATCTCGCCATCTTGACCATCGGGTAAGCAGTAATCGAGCACCGCGCACAAGAAATCCGTATCTTGTTCTAAGATAGCTTTAGCTTCAGCCACTGATTCAGCCAGCGCAACCTCATAGCCATCATTTTTAAATTGCTGGTACAGGTAGTTTCTGAATGCACGACTATCTTCGACTACTAGTATTTTATCACTCAAAAGTTATCCCTACTTATAGGTTAAATACTCTCTAACAATACTATCAGAATAGTAAGTGGCTAATGAAGTTAAAGCTATTTAGCTGGGCTCCAGATCATTTTAAATCTGAGAATAATTGATTATACTGTTTATAAATACAGTTGTAAGGTTGGGTTATTCCTAGATGTGTAGTGCGAGTGAAGAGAAAGTAAGAAAGATAATCCACGTTGATATGGACTGTTTTTAAACTTTACAGTTCTAACTTGAAGTGAAATTTGTAAGTGCAGTTATCAACTACTACCTTTTAATATAGGGCGGTAATTCAAGGTAGATAATGTATGCAAAGAATAAATGACACTATCCATAATCAGCATTGGATTTATCTTTATGACGATGATTTACCAATCCTGCTTCCTAACCTGTACTCTCGCTACACTACCTTACTGGGTCTGTCTGTTGAACTAAAAAGCAAGAGAAGTTTAAAAACAGGTTTACCGGAACACTTTTTTGAAGAGAGAGAAATTGGCTCTGATGCTCAGTATGTTAGAGGAAACCAACTCGGTCTGTTTTTGGAGTGGGTAGAAGAAAATGAGCACTCTCTAGTTACATTGACGAACCACACAGCATTACCTTCAGAACATATCAATGAATATATTAATGATCATCTAATTGAACTAATGGGTAAAAGTGAGCTTGTTGTTGATCGATCTGTATTTACTCTAACCAGTTATTATAACTGGCTAACTTACTTCTTTGGTAATAGTTATAAGAAAATAAGCATTTACTCTGAGTACCGAGAATTAGCAAGAGCAAATAATAAATCAAACTCAGTTATTAAATACCACTTGCCTGCCACAAGAGAATTACTATACCGCCACGCCAACTCATTACTGGAAGAAATTGTTTTACGAAATGGCGGAGAGCTAGGTTGCAGAACCATGGAGAATCAAGGGTTTCTTTTGCATGACTTTGAAGTGAACAAAAAGAAGCATAAAGGAATACTTAGCTTGTTTAAAGAGCTTAATGGTAATCCAGAGAGGCAGGAGTTTGAATATCACTTATCCTCTTTATATACAAAGTACAAAGTTTCTCGTTCTCTTTATATCCCCAAATCCCTTCTTCTCCTGATGAAACGATATTATGAAACTGAACGGCCTGATAGTGACTCTAAACATCTTCTTGTTTCTAATTCCAATAATAACTCTAAAGGTCAGGTTATTTCAAAAGCCTATGGGACTAAAATTTACTCGAAGATTATAGGAAAGGTTCGGGTTGAAATGCTGAATAACCCAGAAGCTTATTCACACTGTCAAGCATTAGAGGACGGACTGGTATACCACAATCTTAGACACTCTTTTGGTACAGATATCTTCTTTGAAGAGTGTCAAAAAGCTAAGAAGAATTATGAATCTATCACTACAGAGTCAAGAGTTTATATTGAAACCGCACGGAGGCTTGGTCATAAAGTAGATGGAAGGTATAGCAATCAGACGACAAAAATCTACATCCATGCATGTGGACACCGTGAGCGATTATTGAAGGAGGTGGTTAATGGCTGATTTACAGGTAGATGATAAAAAACAGCTAACTAGCTCGGAAATAGAAAAAAGGATAAAGGATGACTATAAGAAGAGTCAACCCGCAACGTCTTTTTGTCACCCGCTTTCAGCGACGTCTCTTTTTGTTCCCAAGATTGGAGGTTTTATTGAACATACCATTGCTATTACGGACACGAAGAACCCTGATAAAGCCATATTGTACATGGCGATAGTGGCAGCATACAATTATGTTTTATTTGACAAAGATGCCGCCAAATCAGCAAAAGCTAAATTTGCCAGTACTGCAAGACACTTTGTTTCATGGTTAAACCAGTATGAGATTAAAAATCGCTATAAGGTTCTGAAAGAATTTGAAACTTATCGTATGGATGAGTTAAATAATCACGGTGGCTATAGTCCTCTTATTGGGCTGATGACGATTCTTACTTATGCATTGGAATCTGAAGAGTTTCGTAACGAGGTATCAGAAGAATCATTGGAATACCTTTATGATTTGAAGCAAACGAAAATCAGCCCCAATGTAAATAAGTCACAAAAATCATTGGTAAGCTACTTTGGTGCAATGGATTGGTTAAGAAGAGAAGATGTCGGTGTTGGCAATGAGCTATATGCCCTATCTGGCAGGGTAGTTGTCACTGTTAAAATTTAACCAGTTTGGGCGATAAAGAGTAATTGTGTCTCGTATCTCAGTAGAAAGAAAAGAAGCTATATTAAAGAAGCTGTTGCCTCCCTATTCGATGTCAGTGAAAGAAGTATCGGAAGAGGAAGGAATTAGCACTGCGACCCTGTATCATTGGCGGCAGCAACTCAGAGGTTCAGGAGCCGCCGTGCCAAATAACAACACTTCATCAGAGCAGTGGTCTGCTCAAACTAAACTCGCCATTGTTGCCGAGACTTACTCGATGACCGAAAGTGAACTCAGCCAATATTGTCGAGAGAAGGGCTTGTACCCTGAGCAAGTACAGACTTGGCGGAATGAGTTTGTTCAAGGAGTCATGTCGAACAAAGAGAGTGAAGCACAAGCCAAAAAACAGGCTAAAGCTGACAAACTTGAAATCAAAGAATTGAAGAAAGATTTACGACTCAAAGAAAAAGCGCTCGCTGAAACGGCCGCCCTCTTGGTACTAAGAAAAAAGCTGAGAGCCTTTTACGGGGAAGAGCCAGAGGACGACTAACCTCAACCGATGAAAGGCAAATCATAGTGACTCTTATCCTTGAAGCGAGGCAATACGGATGCCGTTTAGAGCCAGCTTGCCATGAAGTTCAAATTGACTTGAGAACGTATCGTCGCTGGTATCAGCAAGGTGAAGTTCAAGCTGACAAAAGGCCGATATGCGGTAGAACTGAGCCTGCGAACAAGCTATCTCAACAAGAGCGTGATGCGATTATTGAGGTGTGTAACCGCTCTGAGTTCGCAAGCTTACCTCCGACTCAAATCGTCCCGACACTGCTTGATAGAGGTGAGTATATCGCCTCTGAGTCAAGTTACTATCGGATACTGAGTGCACAGGGGCAACTAAACAAACGAGGTCGTCAAAGAAGTAGGCAGAAGCGTGCGAAACCAACAAGTTACACAGCTACAGATTCGAACCAAGTCTATACATGGGATATCACTTACTTACCTTCAAAAGTTCGAGGCCAACACTATTACCTGTATGTCATCGAGGATATCTACAGTCGAAAAATCGTGGGTTATGAGGTGTATGAGCATGAATGCGGTGAGCTGGCGTCACAACTTCTGCAACGAACGTTGATGCGAGAGCAGTGCTTCAATCAAGCTCTGGTTCTTCACTCAGATAATGGTGCGCCGATGAAGTCGTTGACGTTCAAAGCTAAAATGGAAGAGTTAGGTATTACTTCATCGTATAGTCGCCCAAGAGTCAGTGATGATAACCCGTATGTTGAGTCATTGTTCCGCACGGTAAAGTACATGCCAAGCTGGCCAACAAAGGGCTTTGAAACAATCGACAGTAGTCGAAGTTGGGTTGAAGCCTTCGTACGCTGGTACAACACCGAGCACAAGCACAGTAAGCTGAATTACGTCACGCCTTCAGAGCGTCACAATGGAAAAGATAAAGAGATCTTGAAGCGCCGAGCGGAGGTATTACTCACTGCGAAAGAGCTAAACCCTGAACGCTGGCCAGGTGATATCAGAAACTGTGAACCTGTTGGTGACGTTCACTTAAATCCAGAAAGAGAAGCTGCTTAATAAGCAAGCAAATGATGACAACTACCTTGAAAAACACCGCGTATGAGCGACAACAAGTACCTCATCAGGCGCTAAAACGTGGCCATCTAAAGGTAAAGTGGCGCCCCATGAGCCGTTGCCATTCGCAGACTTCGCCAGCGAGTAACCATCTAAATTTATGCTGCTATCGCCGTTATTAGCAATCTCAACCGCTTTGTTGTGGCTGCCGCCTTCCACATATTGTGAAATAAACAAATCAGCGTGTGCACTTGCTGTTAGCAAGCTACCAATTGCCACTGCTAGCAATGAAGGTTTGTGTAAAAGAGCCATCCGTTTCACCTGAGTTCATCGATTTATAGTTACTGCCGTCTATGGGCAGTCATGTATTTTGTGGTAACTATCAGGTTTATTTATGAAAGGAATAAGTCAGTTAGCAAGAAAATGAGGAACTTATCACTTAATAATCATCAATTGTTTGGCACGTTATGTATTTCCAACACAAATAGAAACAAGCAAGATTTTATAAACCCTAAGGAGAGGGAATAGGATCGTCTGCACAGCATTAATATTATGAATATGTTAGCGAGATAATGCTTAAATCATCAATTCAAACAAGAGATTTACTGGGGGAGTAAATGGAACGGGTACTAAAAAGCCCAAAGTAAACAGCGTCTACTTTGGGCTTAAATTCTGAAACGAGTGGCTTTAGCTCACCCTACGGGCGAGTAACAAAACCGACTGCTTCGTATGCTTTTTTCAGTGTTACTGCAGCATACTCTCGATAAGTTACTTAATGAACCCTCTCTCTTTCCAGATTGACTTATTGCTATTAGTTAGCCCCTGCCGCTCAACAAAACCAACAGCGTCATAAGCTTTGAGTAACGTTTTCCTAGCTCTTGCACTAGCTTTATTTTTACCTGTATGCATGACAAAATTCAAATAATCTTGATCCGCGCGCACACGCTTATACTCAGCCTGGATAGGCTCTAACATAGAGGTAACCGCGTCTGCTACATCTTTCTTGAACGGACCGTACATTTCAACGCCTTGGTATTGCGCTTCGATCTCTTCGAACGTTTTACCCGTCGCTGCAGAGTACAGACCCATTAGGTTAGAGATACCCGCTTTGTTTTCCCAATCGTGAGCAATACGTGGTGGTGTTTCTGCATCCGTTTGCGCTTTGTTGATCTTCTTGATGATCGACTTAGGCTCTTCTAGCAGAGTAATCACGTTCTTACGATTGTCATCCGACTTAGACATCTTCTTAGTCGCATCTTGCAGGCTCATTACACGTGCATTCACTGTTGGAATGTAAGGTTCTGGCACTTGGAAGATTGGCGTTTCAGGGCCGTAGATGTTGTTAAAGCGATTTGCGATATCACGCGCTAGCTCTAAGTGTTGTTTCTGGTCGCTACCTACTGGCACTTGGTGAGCACCGTAAAGCAGGATGTCTGCAGCCATCAGCACTGGGTAGTCGTATAGGCCTACGTTTACGTCGTTTGAGTGACGTGCAGACTTATCTTTAAACTGAGTCATACGGCTCAGCTCACCCATTTGTGTGTAACAGTTAAGAAGCCAACCAAGTTGAGCATGCTCTGGTACGTGTGACTGAACAAATAGCGTGCTCTTCTTTGGATCAACACCGACAGCAAGACAGATTGCTAATGCGTCTAGAGTCGCTTCATGCAGAGCTTTCGGATCTTGGCGAACCGTAATTGCGTGAAGGTCTACAACACAGTATTGGCAATCGTAATCATCTTGCATCTGTTGCCATTGACGTAGAGCACCCAAGTAGTTACCGATACTTAGTTCACCAGATGGTTGAACACCACTCAATACGATGGGCTTGCTCATGCTTTTAATTCCTTTGCTTGTTCGCTAAGCTCGTTAACTTAGTTTCTTAACCTAGTATCTGAAAAACTTAGCTTCTTAACTTTAAAATAGAAAGCCGCACAGCTCTTCTGTACGGCTCATCCAGTGTACTCATTGATAAGTATTTTGCTAGTAGGTTAGCTAACTTTTGTCCGCTTTATGCTGAAACTAGAACGACATCTAGTAATTGTGCAATGTTGTCTGCGACATAGTCAGGGTTTGATACTGAAATCGGCTCACCGTGGTTATAGCCGTAAGTCAGACCAAACGAGTGGCAGCCTGCGTTCTTAGCCGCTTTGATGTCGTTGCTTGAATCGCCTACCATCAGCATCTCTTCAGCTTTTACATTGTGCTTTTCTAGCAACCAGTTCAACGCTACTGGATTCGGCTTTTTCTCTGGGAAAGAGTCGCCACCCAACACATCAACAAAATACTTATCGATACCGTGCTGCGCCAGAACATCTGGTACAAATTTCGAAGGCTTGTTGGTGACAAGCGCCATGGTGAAGCCCGCTTTATCTAGCTCAGCTAACGTCTCTTTAACCGATGGATAAAGGTGACTCAGCTTATGGCCGCCCTGCTCGTAGAAATCATCAAACAGGATACGCGCTTTCTTCAGAAGCTCAGGCTCTAGGCTTGGATCAACCGTAAGATTACGGCTCAATGAACGTCCAATAAGAACATCAGCACCATTACCCACATAGTCGCGAACTTGTTCTTCGCTTACTGAAGAAAAACCCAGTTCCTGACAAGCTTGGTCAGCGGCGACAGCCAAATCAGGCACGCTATCTAACAAGGTTCCATCCAAATCAAAGGCAATCAGTTTTATTGAGCTTAATGACATCTTACTTTCCTATTTATTATGTTCGTCTTATGAGTTGAGCTCCAAGACGTAAAAAAGGGGCCAATTAGCCCCTTAATTTAAATTTTTTGATCTTAGGTCAACAGACCCTAGTTCTACTTTTATGCGTTAACTTTTGCAAGCTCTGCACGCATCTCATCAATCACTTCTTTGTAATCTGGTTGATTGAAGATAGCGGAACCTGCAACAAACATGTCTGCGCCCGCTTCTGCGATTTCACGGATATTATCTACCTTCACGCCGCCATCAATCTCAAGGCGGATATCACGGCCTGATTCATCAATAAGTTTACGAACAGCGCGCAGCTTATCGAGAGTGTGAGGAATGAAAGATTGACCGCCAAAGCCAGGGTTCACAGACATTAGTAGAATCATATCTACTTTATCTAAGATGTAATCAAGGCAAGAAAGTGGCGTTGCTGGGTTAAGTACGACACCCGCTTTACAGCCGTGTTCTTTGATTAGCTGTAGAGTACGGTCAACGTGCTCAGACGCTTCAACGTGAAAGGTAATCATTGATGCACCGGCTTTAGCAAACTCAGGTACGATGCTGTCTACTGGCTTAACCATTAGGTGAACATCGATAGGAGCTGTGATGCCGTAGTCGCGCAACGCTTTACAGATCGGTGCACCAAAAGTCAGGTTAGGTACGTAGTGGTTATCCATCACATCGAAGTGCACAACGTCGGCACCGGCTGCGAGTACTTTTTCGACGTCTTCACCAAGACGAGCAAAATCTGCAGACAAAATCGATGGAGCGATTAGAAAATCTTTCATACCAAACCTCTTAAGAGTGAGTAAATTGCGAATATCACCGCCTTGTGACCTCTCATACACAAGTACAAGACTCAATCCCAAGACTATTTGGTGTGCAATTCTACCTAAGCACCTAAGCAGATCCTAGCAGTTCGAAAGATTAGTTTAAGAAAGTACCCGTGGGTCACTCAATTTAATGAGTTCGAGGATTATGCTAACGACGGCAATTCTGTTGAAGCGTGTTGCTGGTTTTTCTCTTTATGGAAAAGCGCCAGTAACTCATCAACTTTATTGCGCCCTGCGCCATTACGGCTAATGGTGCGCTTAACCTTGACCACGTTCAGTTCCGCACCATGGTATAAACGGCGCGTTAAGGTGGTGTCATGGTTTGAAATCAAGACAGGAATATCGCGTTCCATCGCCGCTTTTTCAGCGACATCCGCCAGTGCAGCTTGGTCATCTAAGCTAAAACCATTACCTGCGTAAGAGGTAAAGTTAGCCGTGTTCGACAGCGGTGCGTATGGAGGGTCACAGTAAACCACGCAACCTTTGCGCGCGCGGCTAAAGGTTTCATGGTATCCCTCACAGACGAAGGTGGCTTTTTTCGCTTTCTCAGCAAAAAACTCTAGCTCGGCTTCAGGGAAATAAGGTTTTTTATAAGAACCAAACGGAACGTTAAAACCGCCCTTCTTGTTGTAACGACACAAGCCATTGAAGCCAAATCGGTTCATGTACAAGAAAGCTAACGAGCGATACATAACGTTATCTGTACCATTGAACTCAGCGCGAACATCTAAGAACACTTCTCTACGGTTATTCTCCGGACAGAACCAACGCTTCGCTTCAGTGATATAGGTTTCAGGATCGGTTTTAAGTAGATTGTATAGGTTGATAAGATCAGGATTAATATCTGCAAGTAGGTACTGTTCAAAATCAGTATTCAGAAATACTGATCCGGCACCGACAAACGGTTCTACCAATTTACGAGCAGGTGGCAGGTGACGTTGGATGTCTTCAACTAGGCCATATTTACCACCAGCCCATTTTAGAAAGGCACGCTGCTTTTTCATTTACTGCTCTATCTATCAACTCAAAAATAAGGCTGCGGAATGTAACATATTTTGAGGCTAAGCTCAGGGTTATTTCGCACGTTCTATCTCTCGATGCACTTGATTCATCGATTTTGCCCAAGGTTCCAACTGTTGAAGTGGTTTTGATAACGCACTTGCCGCATCTCGCGCCACTTGAATCGTTGGGTAATCTTGATAAGTGATAATAAACCACTTGGTGTCGTTACGAAGTGTTGGGTAAATACGAACCTTGTTCTCAAGCTCATACTCTTCAATGAAAGATTGTACATCTTCCAATGATGTCATCGCACTCAACTGCAGGGTATAAGCGCGCGGCGAGATAGCTTGTAGCTCTTCGCGTGCAAATGAGAATGTGATTTTTTTTGTCGGAGGTGCTGATTGTGTTAGCTCTGAACCTTCATTCGTTGCCGGCAATGACTCACGTTCCACAACATCAGGCTGCGGGATAACGACTGCATCTGTCTTTTCTTCAACTACAGCTTCAATTGCACTGGTATCAACACTCTCAGGTTTATCATCAAGCAAAGCATCGACCACATCAGAGGTGATCACCACACGTTGCTGATCTTGTTCTACCTGACCAACACTGGCTGTCTCTTCAACCACGACCGGCGGCAGAGAAGAGCTATCATCGTCAGCACCTTGATAACTCATATCAACTTCGGCTTCAGAATCGACAGTTCCGTCGATTGTGGCTTGCTCAGTTACATTTTCCACTTCCAACGTTGGAATAACTGTCTGCTCAATAGGGGCGATAATAGATTGCGCTTTATCGTCAGGCGTTGGTTGATTAAACATCCACCAGTAACCGCCGCCGATAACAAGCAACAAAAACGCCACCACAATCGCAATATTGATAGGTGAACCAATGATTGAGCGAATAATAATCCTTTTTTCCACTTTCAATTCTCCTAAGGCCATTAGCTCACCGGGCAAAGGTTGCGCTTTTTTAAATACATTTCGCACCCGAGATTCTGACTCATCATCGACATATCGAATCACCAGTGACTCAAAGAAATGTTCAGCTTCTGGTTGCGAAAGATCATCGATCTCAAGGGCGATAGGTTTGTGCGGCTGACCGTAACTAAGTCGTGTTAATAGCGTGTCTAGGTGACCAGTTTGCGAGAACAGAACGATATTAATCGTCCATTGAGGGTTTGATTGAGATTCAAGTACCAACATCCATAATTCTGATACCAGTAGCTCAGACAATCGGTGGGCGTCATCAATGACAATAAGCACATTACACGTATCTCCATCCAGTAACCTAGCAAGGCTATCAGATAAAGAATCATGTTGATTAAAGAGTGGGTCAGAAACAATCTGACTAAGAATAAGTGCGCGGCGCTGTTGATCGTCTTGGCTTGGGTGACAAAGCAGTAAACACTGATTTTTTTCTGTCGACCATGCTTCAAGATAACGCTGAGCTAACCAAGATCGGCCAGAACCCGTTTTACCAGCAACATTTACAAAGTTTGAACCAAAGTTAGTTAAAAGCTGTAAACGCTCTAGCAACTCAACTTGAGACTCTAACTCCAATACTCTTAAATCATGAGCCAAACTCATTGGGGATCCCTACTGATAAGTTCGATCTGTAAAGCGCTTCAGTTGCCTAACTTTTAGCTAGGCAACCTCACAACCGAATTTAAAGAGTACGGCAGAAATCAATCGCTTGTTTAATGATGTCTTGAGGTACATCAGCAACCACTTCAGCAGTACCAATACTTGTTGGTAATACCAGACGCAACTGACCAGACAGCACTTTTTTATCGCGCATCATGTGCTTCATAAAGTCTTCAAAAGACATGCTTTCTGGCGTATGGATTGGTAGTTTCGCATTCTTGAGTATAGAAATAATTCGCTCAAGTTGCTGCTGAGAAATCAGTCCCTGTAATTGGGCGGTTTTTGCTGCCATTACAGTGCCTGACGACACAGCTTCACCATGTAGCCAATTACCATAGCCTAGTTCTGCTTCAATCGCATGACCAAATGTATGACCTAGGTTCAATAACGCTCTGATTCCTGACTCTTTTTCATCGATAGCAACCACTTCAGCCTTAATTGCACAACAACGAGCAATCGCGGTAATCAGTGCGTCTTCATCAAGTTGATACAGTTTCTCTAGATTCTGCTCCAACCAGCCAAAAAAGGCTTCATCGTAAATGATGCCGTATTTGATCACCTCAGCCATGCCCGCTGCAAACTCACGCTCTGGAAGCGTTGATAGGCAGTTAGTATCGATGATGACAGATTTTGGTTGGTAAAAAGCGCCGATCATATTCTTGCCAAGGGGATGGTTCACTGCCGTTTTACCACCTACAGAGGAGTCCACTTGAGAAAGAAGGGTCGTCGGGATTTGAATGAAATCAATACCGCGTTGATAACAAGAAGCAGCAAAACCAACCAAATCACCGATAACACCACCACCTAAAGCAATCACCACCACATCGCGGCTGTAATTTCCTTCAAGCATGTAGCTCATCACTGAATTGAACGTTTCAAGGTTTTTGTACTGTTCACCGTCTGGCAGCTCGAGAAGAGATGTTTGACAGCCGACTTGATCCAATAGCGATAAAATTTTATCAGCATAAAGAGGCGCTACTGTCACATTACTGATAACAACAACTTTCTGCTTACCTGATAAAAAAGAAAGGTACGCCGGGTCTTCAAATAACCCGGCGCCAATAGAGATAGGGTAGCTACGCTCAGCTAGATTGACCGTAATCCGTTCCATGGGTTTGCTCTCCGAAAAATGAACTTAACGTTCTTCTAGCATTTTTACGATCTGGTTGGCTACCACTTTTGCACTTTGGTCGTCAGTACGAACTGTGTAGTCCGCCACTTCTTCGTATAGTGCGTTGCGAGATACAGCTAGATCTTCTAGCACATCACGCGGGTTGTCTGTTTGAAGTAGAGGGCGTTTCTTGTCGCGGTTAGTGCGAGCAAGTTGCTTTTCAATTGTTGTCTCTAGGTATACAACAATGCCTCGTGCAGATAGACGGTTACGGTTTTCTTTGCTCAGCACTGAACCACCACCTGTCGCAAGAACAATACCTTGTTCTTCTGTCAGATCGTTGATTACAGATTCTTCGCGCTTACGGAAACCATCTTCGCCCTCAACATCAAAAACCCATGCGATGTCTGCGCCAGTGCGCTCTTCGATCACAGTGTCAGAGTCTAGAAACTCCATATGAAGTTGGGAAGCTAGGTGTCTACCAATTGTACTTTTGCCGGCGCCCATTGGGCCAACAAGAAAAATATTGCGTTTCTCAGCCATGTTTTTAGCAGTAATTTACAACGTTAATTCAATGACATCGCCACAAGGTAGGTCAGTACAAGTACTGAAATTAAAAGGCCCGTGGCACCGATTCCTCACAGATAATTCGTGATAAGACCCGAAATTATCAAGGTTAGGTGCCACTAATGCAACTTTATTTTTAATCTAATTGCTCATTACTGAATCACAACTTTAGGTGTAACAAAAATAAGTAGTTCACTTTTGCCTACATTTTCATAGCTACGACGGAACAATGCGCCAAGAACAGGAAGGTCTCCTAACAGTGGAACTTTATCAACTTGGCTGCTCACACTGTGTTGAAAAATACCACCCAACACGACCGTTTCACCATTATTAACAAGCACTTGCGTACCAATTCTTTGCGTATCAATAGCGACCGCTTCACCGGTGCCGGTTTTCACCACTTGCCCTGGCCTATCTTGAGTCACGCTCAAATCCAATACCAAACGATTATCGGGGGTGATCTGCGGAGTCACCTTGAGACTCAATACCGCTTTCTTAAATGCGACTGAAGTAGCACCACTTGAAGAAGACTCTAAATAAGGGATTTCAGTACCTTGCTCAATATAAGCGGGTTTTTTATTGGTGGTAATTAAGCGTGGGCTAGAAATAATCTCTGCTTTCGACTCTTGTTGCAGTGCTGACAATTCAAGATCAAGCAAGGTATCAGAACCCAGCTTGGCTACCTGAAACGCAATACTCGACGCGCTCGGGGAAGTTGATCCTAAATTAACGTTGAGGAAATCGTCAATCGCACTATTCCCACCATTGTCGTCATACGGCGTAATTTGCGATGGATGGTTGCCCTCTATCGAGCCGCCAACTTTGAAGCTTCCGTTAGTCGAGGAAACGCCCCAACGCACTCCTAGTTCATCAAGATTACCCTCAGTAACAGTGACAATACGTGCTTCTATCTGAACTTGCTTCACGGGAATGTCTAGCGATTCAATAATGCCTCGTATCACCGCAATGTTTTCTTCCAATTCACGGATCAACAGGGAGTTAGTTCGCTCATCAATGGTAATCGAGCCTCGCTCGGACAACATGCTTACCGCCCCTTCCCCACCAATCATGTCGGCAATGTCGGTGGCTTTGGCAAAGTTAATCTTGATGATTTCCGACTTGAGTTCACCTAGCTCTTCTTCCAAACGAGATTTCTCTAGCGCTTGTTGCTCTCTAAGGTCGAGCTCAGCTTTAGGTGCCACCAAGATAACGTTGCCATCAACACGCTTATCCAACCCCTTAACTTGCAAGATAATGTCGAGAACTTGCTGCCAAGGCACACCATCTAAACGTAAAGTCAGATTACCCGTGACTGAATCAGAAACAACGAGATTGAAATCGTTGTAATCAGCAATAAGCTGCAAAACATTACGTACAGGGATATCTTGGAAGTTAATCGATATCACCTTGCCTTCTTTTTCTAAAACATTTTTCTCTATTGTCACTTCATCAATAGTAGGCCTACTGATCATTACCTCAATAAAGCGACCTTTTAAGTTGTATTCATATTGATAGTCACCAGCGATCGTTGCCAACAATCGCGTACTGGGCGTTTCCTTATACACCTCAATACCTTCAACTGAGGTCGCGAAGTCCTTCACATCCAGGAGGTAAAGCTTATCGTCATTCACCTGAGTATTGAGTAACTCGATACTTAAACCTTCCTGAGCACGTTGAACATCCACCACAGCAGTGCTGGTTGCCAATTCGATAATGATGACGGCGTCTTTCTCCTTGTTGACCCTAAAATCAATATTTTCCAATTGATTTGGCAAGCTCTCGGCATAGCTGAACACGCTAACCACCAACATCACAGACACAGCAAAACCTTGTAGAGCCTTGCTCACTAATCCACTTATTCCTTTAATCATATTTACATCTCATATCCACATCATGTGACATTGGTTTACTTCAGAGCGAGCCTAACGTTGCGCTTATGCCAACAACCTAAACCATCTGGAAGAGTTTCATTAATCTGTACATACTGGCTCGTCACCTTAGTAACTCGACCATTGTTTAAGCCAATAAACTGACCTTTTTTCACATTGACCACGTTCCCTTTTGGGGTTTGTACTAACCCTGAAACGCTTGTTCCACGGCCCATTACGCCTCTTAAACGCAGCTTACTCAGCGGGTATTTTTCTAACTTGCCAATACGAGAACGAGCGTTCGGCTGCCAACAGTCTTTCTTCACCAAGGGTTGATTTTGAACCATGGCTTCTTTAGGAAGTTCAAAGGGAGGGCGAAAGGCGTGGCGTTGATAAGTTGCGGCTAAGAACTCCGTTTCTGGGACAAGTTTTTCTACCTCTTTTCTCGCCTTAGCTTCAACTTGCCTCACAAAATCTTCTAACGAATCCTGACTGGCTTTACAGCCTGAAAGCACAAGCAGTAACAATAGGGACAAAAGGACGCTACTGAATTTCATCATTCACCTCCGATTTAAACTGATAGGTGTAAGCTCGAACCCTGAAATGTAGCGTGCTGCTTTCTTGACTGACTCGCTGCCAATTCACATCATCGAAGCTAATAATGCGTGGCAGTTTTGCGATGGCCGCGGAGAAATCGCCAATCTCATGGTAATCACCGGTTAGCTCAATATTGAGGGGTAACCGATAGAGGAATTCCTTGTTCTGCTTTTGCCCCCAATCAATGCGCGTAAAGGTCAGCGCATTATCCAAACCAAGTTCATTCACTGAGGCCAACATACTGGCGAGCTCCTTTTGAACGGGTAGTTGTTCTAACAGATAGTCGTAGCGACTGGTTAGCTCATCCAACTGACTCTGAAGCTTAGGCAAAGCCGCAACCTTGTTCGCTTTTATCCTTAACGTTGCTTTCAAAGTCTGCTCTTGCTGCTTCATCTGCTGCAGTTCATCGTCTAAAGGCAGCAAATACAGCCAAGTCCCGACACCTTGGATTAATATCATCAGCAACAGAATAACGAGCAGTTGGGGCAACAACGGCCATTCGGTGATCTCATCAGCATCGAGATCTTGCAAGCTCACACTATTTTGCCAGCTAATCCTACTTTGAAGGTTAGCCATGATTTGCCCCCTTCTCTTTTCTGCTCGCGGTTGCGCTCTCTGCGGTTGTGTTTTCTAAAGAAACAGGGCTAAACACAAAAGAGACCTTGAAGGTCTGAAACTCTTTATTGAAGCGTTTTCGGTTATGGATAATAGAGTGCATCTCGACCCCTTTAAGAGAATCAGAACGCTCTAGATTGTCCAACATTGTGGCGAGGCGAGCCGTACTGTCGCTGATACCGGCCATCTCAATCTCCTGACCATTCATCTTTATCTTGTCGACATACACCCCTTCAGGAATCAGCTCCGGCATTAGATTCATAAAGTCGGTGGTCTTATTACGGCCAAGCTGTAACGACTCCACGACATCAAGTCGAGTCAGAATGGCTTTGTGTTCTTGTTCTGCAACTTTTAACGATTGAATTTGTCGGTCGAGCTCGGCAATGTATTGATTAAGATAATTGAGGCGAGCTTGCTGTTTGGCTTGTTGATCTTGAAAATAGTGACCAACCGCCCATTGCCCTGTAAGTGCAATGATGACGCCAAGAATGACTAGGTGAATAAAACGCTTCTTGTGCTGAGCGCGAATCTCATCACGCCACGGCAGCAGGTTAATTTGATGCAACATGCTTCTCTCCTTGCCACTTGAGTCCACTCATCGCCATACCCGCGGCAATGCCGAAATGTTGCCAGTTCATCGGCAGTTGGTGCCGCTTCGCCACCTTGTTCTCAAATAACGATAAAGGATTGAGCGATTCACAACTCATCTGAAAATGGCGCTCTAGATCTTCAACTACCATCGGAATGCTGGCTCCTTCGCCCATCAGCCAGATCCCGGATATCGGCTCAAGTGCATTCACTGAGGAATAGAGTTGCAACTGTCGCTTAAGCTTTTCAACCAAATTAACAATAAACCGATGTGTCTCCTCTGCGTTGCCGAACACACCTTCTGTATAACTCGGGCTGTCAGTACCGCGAAGATCTTGAGTACCAAAGGCGATGTCTTTATAGAAAGGTGCTGAATCCTGCGGGATAATGCCTAACGACGTTTGGTCAACTCCCACGTCCACCAGCAACCAGTTACTTTTTTCAGGATAAAGGCGTGAAGCCAACTGCCAAATATTGAGCAGACCATGTGCTTGGGTGTCGATGACAACAGGTTTAAATCCGGCTTTATTTAAAGCATCCGCTCGACTGTCTACAACTTCCTTACGAGTCGCATATATCTGATAGCTAGTTGTCGATCCTTTACCAAATCGTTTGTCTTCCAGCTTTACAAAATCTAAACTCAGCTCCTCGATAGGAAAGGGAGATTGATGAGCAAAGGTTTGATAGATAGAAAACTCCTTTTCTCTGTCTTCTAAATCACTCTCTATTTGCAGTACTTTGCTGATCACCGTGTTATCGGGTACCGAAATGGCGACGTTGCGACAGCCAAAAGGCAGTCCTTTCCTAAGTTCTTTAAGTTTCTTAACAGTTTTCTGATACTCCAAAGTATGGTTAGCTGTAAAAATGTCGTCCGAAATCGGCAGCTCTTTGTATCCCACTAGGGCATACAACTCCCCCACGGGTTTTAGTACCACGGCTTTGATGCTGTGATGATTTATATCTATACCTGTAATTAATGATGAACCCATGTGACCTAGCTCCTGAAGTGCCAAGCATTTCGTTGATTATCTAGGGGTTGTGATTATTAGTTAAATAAGCGTTAATAAACGAAAGCTAAGTTTTTAACCTAGAGTACAAGGGTTTGCTGCTTATCAGCCTTAACTAATCAGGGATTATCCGGTGAAGTTCATAAAGCGATTATTCATATTTACATTGATTTGCATGATTCTTGGAGTCAGTACAATTTTCGGATTTTACTATTACGTAAAACCAGAGTTGCCTGATGTTGCCACTTTGCGTGACGTAGAACTCCAAACGCCAATGCAAGTCTTCAGTCAAGACGGTAAATTGATCTCTCAATTTGGTGAAAAGCGTCGTAATCCAGTGACTTATGACGAGATTCCTCGCCACCTAGTTGAAGCTTTGATTGCTACCGAAGATAGCCGCTTTTACGAGCATCCTGGTATTGATCCAATTGGTATCACTCGAGCAGCACTCGTGGTTGCTATGTCCGGTTCAGCCAAACAAGGGGCAAGTACCATTACTCAGCAGCTTGCGCGTAACTTCTTCTTATCTAATGAGAAAAAGATCATGCGTAAAATCAAAGAGATCTTCATTGCGATCCACATAGAGCAACTTCTGAGTAAAGAAGAAATCATGGAGCTTTACGTAAACAAGATCTTCCTTGGTCACCGTTCATATGGTTTCGGCGCAGCAGCGCGTGTTTATTTTGGTAAGGATCTTCCTGAGCTCACCTTAAGTGAATTGGCTACGCTTGCGGGCATGCCAAAAGCACCTTCAACTATGAACCCTATTTATTCTGTTGAGCGTGCGACCAACCGTCGTAACGTGGTATTACGTCGTATGCTAGACGAAAAATACATCACTCAATCGGAGTACGATGACGCTCGCAGTGAAGAACTTATCTCGAAATATCACGGTGCCGAGATTGAACTGAGCGCACCATATGTAGCAGAAGTTGCACGAGCTTGGATGGTTGAACGCTATGGTGAAGCCGCTTACACATCAGGCATGAAGGTCTACACCACCGTTGATTCAAAACTACAAAAAGCAGCGAACCAAGCAGCGATTAAGAACCTACTTGGCTACGATGAACGTCACGGTTACCGTGGTGCTGAAAAAGTATTATGGCAAACGGCGCAATCGGCTTGGGATCAAAAACAAATCGTTAAGCACCTTAAGTCTCAACCAACCTATGGTGACTTAGTACCAGCAGTTGTAACCGCTGTTGATTCGAAAAGCGCTCAAGTTTGGGTTAAGAACCAAGGCGAAGGCACTATCGAGTGGCAAGGCATGAACTGGGCGCGTAAATTCCTAACGGACAACCGCCAAGGTCCAGCGCCTTCTCAAGCGAAAGAGATTTTGGCTGTTGGTGAGCAAGTTTGGGTTCGCCATGAAGCAGTAACCGGCGATGAAGTATCTGAAGAGCCTACCGAAGAAACAACAACTGAACCTGAAACACCGGTTGTATGGCGACTAAGCCAAGTACCCAATGCGAACACCGCTTTTGTTGCAATGAACCCGAACAACGGCGCGGTATTGTCGATGGTGGGTGGCTTTAACTTTGTTCACAACAAATTCAACCGTGCAACGCAATCTATTCGTCAGGTGGGTTCTGGTATCAAACCATTTATCTACTCAGCAGCGATTGAGAAAGGCTTAACGCTAGCCTCACTGATCAACGATGCGCCTATCAATCAATGGGATAAGAGCCAAGGCACGGCATGGCGACCAAAGAACTCACCACCGACCTATGTGGGTCCAACTCGTTTACGTATTGGCTTAGCTCAATCTAAAAACGTAATGGCAGTACGTGTACTGCGCGAAGTGGGCTTGGATGATACTCGTAACTACCTAACTCGATTTGGTTTTGATATTGACGAAGTACCGCGCTCTGAAACCATTGCTCTGGGTGCGGGTAGCTTAACGCCAATGAAGGTAGCTCAAGGTTACTCAGTATTCGCTAATGGCGGCTACTACGTTGAACCTTTCTACATCAGCCGCATTGAAACACCATTTGGTGAGACTGAATTCCAAGCGACACCGAAAGTAGTGTGTAAAGACGATTGCCAACAGCCAATGACCTCAGATTCAATGGCTGATGAGTTTGCCGAGCAAGATGTGGATGCCCAAGTACAGTACGCACCCCAAGTGATCACTGAGCAGAACGCGTTCCTTGTTCGTGAAATGATGTACAGCAATATCTGGGGCGGCGGTGACTGGAGTGCTGGCACAGGCTGGAATGGTACAGGTTGGCGTGCTCAACCGCTGAAGCGTCGCGATATTGGCGGAAAAACCGGTACCACCAACGATTCGAAAGATACTTGGTACAGCGGTTACGGCCCTGGCATGGTTGCAACGGTATGGGTTGGCTTTGACAACCACAACCGTAACCTAGGTCGAACCAAAGCGAACTCTAACCTTGGTAAAAATCAAATTACAGGTGCAGAAGCGGGCGCTAAAACAGCAGAGCCGGCATGGGTTGATTTCATGGGCACAGCGTTAGCGGGTGTTCCGGCACAACGTAAAGAGCTTCCAGAAAATATCGTTCGCGTTCGTATCGACCGTGAAACTGGCTTACTGACCAACAAGTTCGACAGCTCATCAATGTTCGAGTATTTCGAGAAAGGCACTGAGCCAACCGAGTACATTACTGAACGTTTCAATGATGACATCTACTCAACGTCATCAGGTGAAGCAGTAGAAGAGCTGTTCTAGTTAGGGTTTGTTGAACCAAGTAACATGAACCAACAAAAAGGGTTGATATGTATTCATATCAACCCTTTTTTTGTATCTATAATCAGAGCTATCTACGATTTAAATTACTAAACAGCTTTATCTAATTGAGTTCGGATAGCCTCAGCCAATTGCTCAAAGCGCCCCTTTAACGGAGAGCCCGGTCGGTAGGCAACAACAATGCGACGTGAAGGTGTTGGGTTCACCGCTGGAACGTAACACACACCATCTTTCTGTTTTTCCTTCGGTACCGATAGCTGAGGAAGCAAGGTAATACCTGCCCCTGCTGCTACCATGTTACGCAGCGTTTCTAAGCTGGTCGCTTTAAAGCGCTCATCGTCTTTTGCACCCGCAGCAAAACAGAAGCCTAAGGCTTGGTCTCGTAAGCAGTGACCATCACCCAGTGCAAGTACGGTTTGTCCATTTAACTGCAACATATCGACAGTGTCTTGCTTAGCCCACTCATGATCACACGGCACTGCGACGCTCAACGGTTCGTTATACACATCAATCTCTTTGAACGCCGCCGTTTCATCAACTGCAGCCAATACCAAGCAATCAAGCTTGCCATCTTCAAGTTGACTCACTAGCTGATGGGTCTGCGCTTCATGCAGGTAAAGCTCAAGATCGGGAAAGCACTCTTTAAGATGAGGAATGATCTTAGGTAAAATATAAGGGCCAACGGTCGGAATAAAACCAATGTGCATCGGCCCCGTCATCGCTTCACCGTGTCCACTTGCCATATCCTTAAAAGTCTTTACTTCATTGAGAATACGCTTGGCTTGTTCAACAAGTTGTAACCCTGATTCTGTAAATATGACCTTCCTTGGACTACGCTCGGTTAACTGAAGTCCAATTTCATCTTCTAGTTTGCGTATTTGACCGCTTAGTGTCGGCTGACTGACAAAGCACGCTTCTGCCGCTTTTCGGAAGTGTTTATGCTCTGCGAGCGCCACCAAGTATTCAAAGTCACGAATGTTCATGATCAGTCTCTTACCTCTGGTTTAATAAGAACAAGGGGTTTCATAGAAACATTTAAAAGAAAAATGCTCTTGATAGAATTTACCTATCAAAACCATAACATCAAACGATTAGAGCTATCAAAGGATTTGTCTAATAATGGGCTCAACGAAACGAAACAGAGCAAAGAAAAACGTTAAGCTCTGATAGAACAAAATTTAAAATACTATTTAAGGAAATCAATATGTTTGCATCTAAAGAAGGTCAATCAATCCCTCAAGTAACATTCCCAACTCGCCAAGGTGATGCATGGGTTAACGTAACGACGGAAGAGCTATTCAAAGACAAGACAGTTATCGTATTCAGCTTACCAGGTGCGTTTACACCAACATGTTCTTCAAGCCACCTACCTCGTTACAACGAGCTACATTCTGTATTCAAAGAAAACGGTGTTGATGACATTCTATGTGTTTCAGTAAACGACACATTCGTAATGAACGCTTGGAAAGCAGACCAAGAAGCTGAAAAAATCACATTCATCCCAGATGGTAACGGTGATTTCACAGACGGTATGGGTATGCTAGTTGAGAAAAACGACATCGGCTTCGGCAAACGTTCATGGCGCTACAGCATGCTGGTTAAAAACGGCGTGGTAGAAAAAATGTTCATCGAAGAAGACGTACCAGGCGACCCGTTCAAGGTTTCTGATGCAGATACTATGCTTAACTACATTGCTCCTGAGCACAAAGAGCAAGAGTCAATCACAGTATTCACTAAGCCAGGCTGTCCTTTCTGTATGAAAGCGAAGCAGAACCTAATCGACAAAGGTTTGAACTACGAAGAAGTAGTACTAGGTAAAGACGCGACAACAGTAAGCCTACGTGCAATCTCTGGTCGTACAACGGTTCCTCAAGTATTCATCGGTGGCAAACACATCGGTGGTAGCGAAGAACTTGAAGCTTTCCTAGGTTAATGACTTACCATCGATATAAGCTTAATCGTTAAGTTAACTAAGCAATATCAGCTAACCCACCCTCTTGTGGGTTAGCTATTCCAAATACTCTTATCTGAGCTTTGGAAAGAGAATATAGCTTGTGACTCGCCCGTCTTTAACTAACCTATAGTTAGTAACAAGAAGCAGATAGCAATAAAGGCAGAGCGACAAGCTAAACCTAATAAAACAGAATCACAAAACTGACCCGCTATCCTGACTCACTCAAAAAATCACCAGAGTTGGAGGGGTTCGTTCACACTAAATTTAGCTATTGCGAGAAAATTATTATGAAACAAGTCAATGTAGATGTAGCAGTTATCGGGGGCGGTACGGCAGGTCTAGGATCTTACCGCGCTGCAAAAGCACACACTGACAGTGTTGTGATGATTGAAGGCGGCCCTTACGGTACAACCTGTGCTCGTGTTGGTTGTATGCCATCTAAACTGCTTATTGCAGCGGCTGAAAGTGTACACCAAATCGAGAAAGCGCCGGCTTTTGGCGTTCACCCACAAGGTGATATCGTGATTAACGGCCGTGAAGTGATGGACCGAGTGAAGTTTGAGCGTGACCGTTTTGTTGGTTTTGTTTTAGAAGGCGTTGATGAAATCCCAGAGCAAGACAAGATCTCTGGCTACGCAAAATTCTTAGATGACAACACACTGCAAATTGATGACCACACGGTTGTCACCGCTAAACGTATTGTTATCGCAACAGGCTCTCGCCCTGCATACCCTGCCGTTTGGAATGAGCTTGGTGATCGCCTAATCATTAACGATGACGTGTTCAGTTGGGATGATCTGCCAGAATCAGTGGCGGTATTTGGCCCCGGTGTTATTGGCCTTGAGCTTGGTCAGTCACTACACCGTTTAGGGGTAAAGACCAAACTGTTCGGTTTGGGTGGTCAAGTTGGCCCAGTGACCGACCCAGAGATCATGGCTTACGCAGACAAAGTCTTTAATGAAGAGCTCTACCTTGATGCAGACGTGAAAATCGAAAGCATGAAGCGTATTACCACTGAGTCAGGCGAAGCTCGTGTCGAAATCCAGTTCATCAATAAACAAGGTGAACTCGAAACTAACGTCGTTGAATATGTGCTGGCAGCCACAGGTCGTCGCCCTAACACGGATAAACTTGGTCTAGAGAATACTTCTCTTGAGCTTGATGAACGTGGTGTTCCTATCGCAGACCACTACACACTACAAACATCGCTACCATCAGTATTTATTGCCGGTGACGCAAGTAACCAACTGCCTCTACTACATGAAGCAGCAGACCAAGCACGTATTGCGGGTGATAACGCAGGTCGCTTCCCAGAGATTCGTGCAGGCCTACGCCGTTCTAAAATCTCAGCGGTATTCTCTGACCCACAAATCGCGATGGTTGGTGAAACTTACAAAGAGATCACCACACGCTTAGGCACATGTGGTTGTTTCGCAACAGGTGATGTGTCTTTCGAGAACCAAGGTCGTTCACGAGTGATGCTGCGCAACAAAGGTATTCTGCACGTATACGGCGAGCAAGGTACAGGCCGCTTCCTTGGTGCTGAAATGATGGGACCAAACGCAGAACACTTGGCTCACCTATTAGCTTGGGCACACCAGAACAAGATGACGGTTTCTGAAATGCTAGACATGCCGTTCTACCACCCAGTGATTGAAGAAGGTGTGCGAACAGCGCTACGTGACCTCAATGCGAAACTGCACCTAGGTCCAGAGATGGTGAAACACTGTCTAGATTGTGGCCCTGGTTGTTAATCGCAGATCATCAGGAAAGATAGCAGCTTGCTCTATTAACAGAAACTAGATACTAAAAAGGAAAGCCATTGGCTTTCCTTTTTCTTTTGGCTGAACGCATCAGCTAATCAAAGTTAAACTCGTCATTTCAGAACCGAGGGACAAGGTATCTGGAATCTCTTGAAGCCATTGCGTCACTAAAAGCTTTAAGCAATTACTTCTCAGCAGCAATCACAGAGATCTCAACAAGTAGCGCTTCACGAGCCATATCACCCGTTACACATGCGCGTGCTGGAGCGTGACCTTCAGGAACCCATGCATCCCATACTGCGTTCATTTCTTGGAAGTCTTTCATGTCTTTCAAGTAAATCGTTGCTGACAGCATGTGCTCTTTATCGCTGCCCGCTTGCTCAAGTAGGGCTTCCACTTTATCCAGCATCGTTTGTGTTTGTTCTGTGATGTCTTTAGTTGCATCAGCACAAACTTGGCCACATAGGTAGATAGTACCGTTGTGTTTAACAATACGGCTCATGCGTTGCTTCGTTTCTTGGCGCTCAATCATCGACTTTATCTCTCTGTGTCACCGTGATCCAATATCTTGTGACGTGTTATTATCAGGGCAACAAGCATAACGCGAATCAAACCCAAGATGACATGCATTCATTGCAATAAAAGTGAAAAAATCCGTAACAAACTCGGCCGCTGCCAACGTTGTATGAACCAACTGATGGTGTTGTCGATTTTAAGTTGGGGGGTGTGGTGGTTCTTTTTCAAAGAAGACCCAAAAACCATCAATGCCATCGCCTTGATGATGGCCGCTTTCGCGTTCAGTGGGTTGCTGTCGTTACATTGGATAATGAAATTTTTCGTGCTGCCTTTAAGGAACAAAAAGCGTTAACAGAGAGACGTTGCTAGATAAGTGATAACGGCTAGATAAGCGATAAAGGCCAGACGCCCAATTAAATGCCCCTACTTAGCAAGCTCCCATCATTTCCCAAACAGCAGATAGAAAAAAGCCCCAGAACCAATCGATTCTAGGGCTTTCTTAGAAAATTCTAAGAAAAAGCAGTGGTACTTTAATAGACCGGACTTTTCTTAGTTTGTTCCCAAAAAAGATCAGATTTTTGATCTTTTTTTAGGGGCTATAAAATCAATACCTTATGCAACATTCACCTTTGCGATGATCTGTTCAACCAAGTTCACTTCCAACGCCACTTCATCACATGCATGTTGGCGAGGACACTGATCACAATCTTTCAGTACCTTCTCAGGCAACAGAGATTTTGATGTTGGTAAGAAGTCATGCTTCATAAAGAACTCTGGGGTACGAGTCAGCACAAACACCTTCTTGATCGCCATTTGTCGCGCTTTATCAACCAAGTGCTGCACAATCGCGGTGCCCTGCCCTTGGCCTTGCCAACCAGCTTCAACACCTAACGAACGAATTTCCGCTAAGCCAGAGTCATACACATAGAGTGATGCACAACCTGTCACCTCACCATGATGCTCTGCGACGGCAAACGAACCAATATCACGCACCAGTTCATTACGAGAACGAGGTAGGTTTTCACCCATATTCGCCCAGTAGGCCACCATGCCTTCCAACGCTTCAATATCGGTCAGACGAGCAGAACGAACCTTAACGATAGAAGTATCACGCTGTGATAAACGCTTCTCTGCTTGGTCAACCGCGTAAGCCACTTGTTGTGGTGATACACCACCTAGCGCACTACGTTTTTCAAGACACGACTCAATGGTCAGGATGTCATACACATCCTCTTCAATCACCTCAGAGAACTCTTTCATCTCTGCGATGGTTAACTCTTCTAATGCACAGCCTTTAGCAATCGCTGCGACGACTGTTACACCAACAATATGGTGAGCTTCACGGAAAGGAATGCCTTTCGCTACTAAGTAATCAGCCAGTTCTGTTGAGTTCGCGTAGCCTTGTTTTGCTGCTTCAAGCGTACGTTCGCCGTTCACTTTAATACCGTCAAAACAGAGTGCTGCCATTTCCATACAATCATTCCAAGTATCTAAAGCGTCGAACAGACCTTCTTTATCTTCTTGCATGTCTTTGTTGTACGCCAAAGGCAGAGCTTTCACTGTCATCATCATTGCGGCTAATGAACCGTATACACGGCCAGTTTTGCCACGTATAAGCTCTAGCGCATCTGGATTTTTCTTTTGTGGCATCAGAGATGAACCTGACGTCACTGTATCGGCTAACTCGATGAAGTTTGATTCACCTGAGTTGTAGAAAATCATATCTTCTGCAAGACGTGAAAGGTGAAGCATTGAGATAGATGCAATCGACATCAGCTCCATCACATGATCACGGTCAGATACTGAATCTAGAGAGTTACGCGTTGCACGATGGAAACCTAAGTTGTGAGCTAACTCTTCACGGTCCATCGGGTAAGCAGTTCCAGCAAGGGCACCAGAACCCAGCGGACATGTATCTAGACGCTTAATCGCATCATTCAAACGAGAATAATCACGCTCAAGCATTTCAACGTAAGCCAAGCACCAGTGAGCAAAAGTTACCGGCTGAGCACGTTGTAAGTGAGTGTAGCCAGGAAGTACGGTTTCTTGATGCTGAGAAGCGACGTTCACCATTTGGCTTTGTAGGCGATCCAATGCAAGTAGCAGTTGGTTACCTTGCTGACGACACCATAGTTTAAGGTCTGTCGCCACTTGGTCATTACGAGAACGGCCAGTGTGAAGTTTTTTGCCCAAGTCACCGACTTTGCCGATAAGTTGTTGCTCGACCCAGCTGTGAATATCTTCTGCATCAGAACGTAGAATCTGTTCAGGATCTTCCATCACCTCAAGTTTTAGCTCATTCAACGCTAACTCAAGCTTCTGTTGCTCTTCTTCGGTTAATACGTTGACCGACAGTAGAGCTTTAGACCAGGCAATTGAGCCCACAATGTCTTGCTCAGCCAATCGGTAATCAAAACGAAGAGAATCGTTAAAATCTTTAAACCGGGTGTCTGCTGCTTGGGTAAATCTACCGCCCCATAATGCCATTGTGTATCTCCTAATTGCACAGTGCTCACTGTTTTTGCAAATGATAATTCTGATTAAAATTCAGTATTTTTCTGATGGTTTAAACTTACGGCAATTCAAAATGAAAATAAAGTATTAATTCATTATTTTAACATATTTATTCACCAATGATTTAATCCACTATTTATTTTCAGCGTGATTCGCGAATTATATGCCATTCAATGATAAAAACCGAAGCTGATTTATTAGACTAATAGATAGAAAAAAGCCCATTCACTAATCAATAGTGGATGGGCTTTGCGTAATAATGTCTATTTGCTAGCCTTCCGTTATTCGTAAAAGGCTAGCTCACTAACTCATTGTTCGGATTACTTTTGGCTATTCAGAGCACGGATACGGCTTGATAGCGAGTAAAGACGGATAAAGCCTTCAGCGTGGCTTTGGTCGTAAACTTCATCTTCACCAAAGGTTGCAAACTCTTCTGAGTACAAGCTGTTGTCAGAACGCTTCTGAGTCACAGTTGCATGGCCTTTGTAAAGTTTGATAACCACTTCACCATTCACGTCTTGTGCTAGCTCATCTGTTGCTGCAAGAATTGACTTACATAGCGGAGTGAACCAACGGCCATCGTATACAAGGTGAGAAGCTTTAACACCTAGCTCTTCACGGAATTCGAATGCCGCTTTATCAAGAACCAGTTGCTCTACTGCACGCAGTGCTTCCATCATGATTGTGCCACCTGGAGTTTCGTAACAACCACGAGACTTCATGCCAACAAGACGGTTTTCTACGATATCGATACGACCAACACCGTGCTTCGCACCCTTCTCATTTAGGTAAACCAGTGCGTTGTATGGCGTCATTGTTTCGCCATCAACCGCTACCACTTCACCTTTTTCAACTTTAAGCGTCACAGTTTCAGATTCGTTTGGCGCTTGCTCTGGGTCTACAGTCCAAGCCCAGCAATCTTCATCCGGTGCGTTCCATGTATTTTCTAGAACGCCACCTTCTGTAGAGATGTGCCATGCGTTTGCATCACGCGAGTAAATCTTAGTAAGAGAAGCGGTACAAGGGATGTTACGCTCAGCTAGGTAGTCTAGACACTCTTCACGGCTCACTAGATCCCATTCACGCCAAGGTGCAATTACGTGTAGATCCGGTGCTAGTGCAGCAAATGCACCTTCAAAACGAACTTGGTCGTTACCCTTACCTGTACAGCCGTGACACAATGCATCTGCACCTACTTTACGTGCAACTTCAACCTGAGCTTTCGCAATGATTGGACGAGCCATTGAAGTACCTAACAAGTATTTGCCTTCGTAGTAAGCACCCGTTTTTAGTGTTGGGTAGATGTAGTCAGCCACCATCTCTTCTTTAAGGTCTGCGATGTAGCACTCAGATGCACCAGAAGCTTTTGCTTTCTCTTCGATACCAATCAGCTCTTCATCGCCTTGGCCTACATCCGCAACAAACGCAACCACTTCACAGTCATAGTTCTCTTTCAACCATGGAATGATTACTGATGTGTCTAGACCGCCAGAGTAGGCTACTACAACTTTCTTTACGTTAACTTTGCTCATTTTCTTTCTCCTAGTTTCCATACTGCACATGGCGGTCAGCGTTGGAAATGACTTCATAATTATATGTTTATTTAATTTGTCTAAATTCTTTAAGTAGTGACTCGTGGTGAGACCTACTGAGGTAAAAACTGTGTTCCTATGCTTTTACCTGAAAACAGTTGTGTTAGCTTTTCTGGGTATCGCCAAGTGGCAACTTCGATTGGTCGTCCAAGGTCGTTAGCAGCTTCTAGTGCAGCTTGAACCTTAACGATCATGCCGTCGGTAATCACTTTGCCTGTAATAAGGTCATCAGCTTGTTGTTGATTAAGACTTGGGATGAGGTGGCCTTTACCATCCAACACACCACTTACATCAGAAAGCAGTACCAGTTCAGCATCAAGCGCACCTGCAACGGCAACCGCAGCTTGGTCGGCATTCACATTCATCAGTTGGCCTTGCTCAGTCAGACCAATCGAGCTAATGATTGGCAGTGCGCCCGCATTAAGAATCGCTTGCAGAACGGTTGAGTCGCCCGGCTCAGCTTTACCTACTGCACCCAATTCAGGGTTCAGTTCACTCACTTTGCATAAACCACCATCTGCAAGGCTCAAACCAACGGCATTGATACCGTCTTTAATTGCCTGACCTTGAAGTAGTTTGTTAGCCGTGCCCGCTAGTGCACCAGCGATCACAGGGATCTGATCATAAGGAGTAACACGTAGCCCTTCTTTCTTAACGGTTTCGAGGTTCAACTTATTCATCAAATCATCAACAAGGTAACCGCCGCCGTGAACAATCACGATTGGTCGTTGTGCCTGTTGTTGGTAAGCAGAGATAGCACCAAATAACTTGCTAAGTGTTTCACCACAAGATAGCGCAGCGCCACCTAACTTTATGATTAATGGTTGATTATTAAGGCTCATATCTAGATTTCCTTACACTAACGCAGTTAATGGCGCAAAACCATAACGTAAATTCAAACACTGCATCGCTTGGCTAGATGCACCCTTTAATAAGTTATCAATCGCTGAAACAACGATGATGTGCTGACCTTGAACCTTCCAACCTAAGTCGCAGAAAGGCGTCTGTTCTACATCTTGAATTCTTGGCAATGTCTCTTCGAGCAATCTCACAGCTGGCTTACCTTGATAAGCTTGCTCGAAGGCATCTTGTATCTGTTGTTCTGTCACACCGTCAGCCAGTTTCATGGTGATGGTCGCTAAAATGCCACGCTTAAAGTTGCCGAGGTGCGGGGTGAAAATTACATCACATCCTAAATGTGCGGCCATTTCAGGTTGATGACGGTGATTGAAGACGCCATAAGCTTGCAGGCTCACTTCGCAGAAGCTGTTAACTATGGTCGCCTTGCGGCCTGCACCAGTTACACCGCTGGTTGCGTTAATCACTGGCCATTGGTTCTCATCAAGTAACTTGGCTTCAACCAAAGGCTTAATCGCCAGTTGTGATGCCGTTGGGTAACAACCCGCTACCGCAACAAGCTGAGCTTCTTTTATTTCTTGTTCGTTCCATTCCGCTAAACCGTAAGCCGCTTTGTCTAGCCATTGTTCGTGTTGATGTTCAAAACCGTAAAACTCTTGATAGAAGTTTTCACCTTTAACTCTGAATGCACCCGATAGGTCGAAAACTTGGCAATCGTTCTCTAGAAAAATGGGCGCTAGGTCGTGACTGACTTCGTGTGCCGTTGCTAGAAAAATCACATCAGACTGTTTAGCCACTTCTTCCGGATTTGTTAAAGGTTGTACTGGCATATCAATCAGGCCAGCTAACTTACCGTGCAGTGCAGCGATAGGTTTGCCCGCATCTACACTATTGGCTGAGACATATAAACCTGATAGCGTGAGCTCAGGGTGTCTGTTTATCATTAGAGCCAGTTCTGCTCCTGTATAGCCGCTTGCACCAATGATCGTGGTTTTCAACATCTCAACACATCCATTCTTGAGGTAAGTTATATTTCAAATTTGACTATTCATACTTAATTTTTAGCTATATTTGATTTCTTATGCATTAAATATGATTTAATATGTGTTTTACCGACTTATGGTTTTCCTGTCAATAGTAGAAGTGAAGATATTATGCAATTACCGAGTTTCCTTGAGGTCTATAAAGGCCTAATTTCCACCGACTCCATTAGCTCAACAGATCCAAGCTGGGATCATGGCAACGAGAAAGTGATCGAAAAAATGGCTCAATGGTTTAAAGACGTAGGCTTTAGCGTTGAGGTCGTGGAAGTCGAACCCGGCAAGCATAATATGGTCGCAAAGATGGGTTCTGGCGAAGGGGGCTTATTGCTTGCAGGACACAGCGACACCGTGCCATTCGATGAAGGACGTTGGAACTTCGACCCTCACGCATTGACAGAACACAACAACCGCTTCTACGGATTAGGCACCGCCGATATGAAAGGCTTTTTTGCCTTCGTTTATGAAGCTGCTAAGAAAATGGATTGGAGCAAGCAAACCAAGCCGCTTTATGTTTTAGCTACGTGTGACGAAGAAACCACTATGCTAGGTGCACGTCATTTCACTGAAAATGCGCCGTTTAAACCGGACTACTGCATTATTGGTGAGCCGACCAGCCTAGTGCCTATTCGCGGTCATAAAGGTCACGTCGCTAATGCTGTGCGAGTAACGGGTAAATCAGGTCACTCTTCAGATCCAGCTTTAGGCGTTAACGCCATCGAGATCATGCATGAAGTGTTATTTGCTTTAATGCAGTTGCGTGACAAGTTAGTCAAGGAGTACCACCACCCAGGTTTTGCAATTCCAAGCCCTACCCTAAACCTTGGTCATATCCACGGTGGCGACAGTGCGAACCGTATCTGTGGTTGTTGTGAACTGCACTATGATGTTCGTCCTTTACCGGGCATTAGCTTAGATGGCTTGGATAACATGCTGCGTAGCGCACTTAAAGAAGTAGAAGCAAAATGGCCGGGCAGAATTGAGATTACTCCCCTGCATGAGCCGATTCCGGGTTATGAGTGTCAGCACGATCATCCATTTATCGGTGGCATGGAATCGGTGTGTGAAACCGAATCTCAAACTGTGAACTATTGTACTGAAGCACCTTTTCTTCAGGAGTTATGTCCAACCTTAGTTTTAGGCCCAGGCTCAATCGACCAAGCTCACCAACCGGATGAGTTCTTAAGCTTCGATTTTATTGACCCTACAATTGATGTTCTGAGTAAATCGATCCGTAAATATTGTTTCTAGTTATTACTTTCCTTCCGATATTTTCGTATAAAAGCCACCCGAAAAGGTAACACTGATCATTTAAGCATTTTCCTGATCAGTTGAACGATCCTACAGATGGTTAACAATACCCTTAAGCACTTTTG